>DATMCA010001636.1:0-10359 GCA_035559015.1 Umezawaea sp.
GGACTCCCTGCCCGCGCCCGCCATCCAGCCCGCGGTGCCACGACAGGAGTTCGACGCGCGGCGGGCGCACATCGCGCAGTGCCCCCACTGCGCGGGTTTCGAGCTGGACGTGCACCGCGTCGAGCGGGGGTACGCGTTCCGGTGCCGCGACACCGGGTGCGGGAACCAGTGGGAATGGGCCTCGGGCACGGCGTGGCCCGCGGTGGTGGTCCGGCGGAACCTGACCGGACGTCCGCCGGGGTGAGCCGGGCGGCCGCGGGTCGCCATCGAGAGAGAACGGTTGGAGCGTGGACTCAAGCATGTACCGGCAATCGGTGTCGCGGTCGACCCCGGGGTGCGTCGTCATCCTGCTGGACCGGTCGGACTCGATGAAGCTGCCCTGGGGCAAGACCGGGGACTCACTGGCCGTCGGCGCCGCGCTGGCGGTCAACAACATCCTGCTGGACATGTGCGTCAAGGCCACCACCGAGGTCAACGCACCGGTCCGGCACTACTTCGACGTCGGCGTGTTCAGCTACGGCGCCCGGCTCACCGGTCCGGGCGGCGAGGGCGTGGAGCCCGCGTTCGGCGGCCCGCTGGCCGGTCGCGGGCTGGTGCCGCTGCCGGAGTTGGCGGCCAACCCGATGGCGGTCCGCCAGGAACCGTCGATCGACCTGATGCCGGTGAACGTCAAGATGCCGGTGTGGGTCGACCCGGCGCACGGCTACCGCACGCCGATGTGCCAGGCCGTGGCGGTGGCGGGCGGGTACGTCTTCGACTGGGCGGCGGCGCACCCGAACTCGTTCCCGCCGATCGTCATCAACATCACCGACGGCATGGTCACCGACAACCCGTACGACGGCGCGACCATCCAGGAGTGGGTCAAGCGGCTGACCGCGATCGAGACCCGCGACGGGAGGGCGTTGTTCTTCAACGTCTTCCTGTCCCCGGTGGAGGTCCCGGAGATCGTCTTCCCGTCCGACCCCGGCGGGCTCCCGCTGCCCGGCCCGGACCTGTTCGCGCTGAGCAGCGTCCTGCCGGGGCCGATGGTGGAGAACGCCAGGGTCGACGGCTACGACGTGCGGGCGGGCGCGAAGGGCTTGGCGTTCAACGTCGGCCGGTCCACGCTGCTGCGCGTCCTCCAGGTGGGCACCCGTGTTCCGGACCGGTCGTTGTAGGAGCGCCGATGCAGGCCTGGCAGGTCGTTTTCTCCGTGCCGAAGCACGGCAACTCCCCAGCGGAATGGGAGGACGGCGCGGCCGCCGCTCCCGCGGTCCCCGGCCGCGGCCCCCGGTTCGCGGTCGCCGACGGCGCCACCCAGGGCTTCGGCTCGACGCGGTGGGCCATGCGGCTGGTCGAGGGGTTCGTCGGGGAGGGAGCCGGCGGCGAGGTTCCCGACCTCACCACCGAGCCCCTGTCCCGCTGGGTGCGGCGCACGCAGGACCGCTGGCGCCACGACCCGCTGCTCGCGCACGCGACCGACATGGAGGTCTACAAGCTGGAGACGGTCGGCTCGTTCGCCACGTTCCTCGGCTGCGAGTTCGTCGACCTGGACGGCCCGCACCCGCACTGGTCGGCCGTGGCGATCGGCGACACCGTGCTCTTCCAGGTGCGCGGTGGGGAACTCGTGGCCCAGTTCCCCCCGATCCCGCCGCACGGCTTCGGCTTCAACCCCGACGGCCTGCCCACCGGGCCGGAGGCGTTGGACGACGTGGTCGACCGGATGCTGTTCGACGAGGGCGTGCTGCTCGACGGCGACGTCGTCTACCTGGCCACGGACGCGTTCGCCGACTGGGTGCTCCGGGAGAACGAGCGCGACCGGCGCGAGCCGTGGACGACGCTCGCCGGGCTGGACCACCCGGAGAGGTTCCGCGCGCTGGTGGACGACCTCAGGCGTGCGGACGAGATGGCCAACGACGACGTCACCCTGATGCGGGTGTCCATCGCCGCCGCGGGCCCGGAGAACCTGGTGGTGTGCCTCTAGTGCCGCGCTACCCCGGATTCGACGACTACATGAAGGCGGTCCAGCAGCCCGATGTGTTCACCACGGACGAACTGCGGCTGCTGGAACTGGTCGTGCACCCGGTGTTCGGGATCCCGTCGCCCGCGTCCGGCACGAGCGCGGTCGTGTTCAAGGCCACGGAGGCGGGTGAGGCCAAGGCCTTGCGGTTCTTCACCCGCGACGACGCCGGGAACGGCCACCGCTACAACGCGCTGCACGACCACTTCGTCGCGCGGGACCTGCTCGGCGCGGTCGCGTTGCCCCGGTGGATCGACGACGGCATCCGGGTCAACGGCCGCACGTGGCCGGTGGTGCGGATGCAGTGGGTAGAGGGGCACACCCTCAACCGGCACGTGGACGACCTCGTGTCGCGACAGGACACCGCGGCGCTGGCCGAGCTGGCCGAGACCTGGCGGGACCTGGTGAACCGCTTGCAGCGCGCGGACTTCGCGCACGGCGACCTCCAGCACGGCAACGTGCTCGTCGACGGCGGCGGGGCGATGCGCCTGGTCGACTTCGACTGCTCCTGGATCGCCGCGTTCGCCTCGTCCGCCCCGCCGAGCGAGACGGGCCACCGCAACTACCAGCCCGCGAACCGCCCGTGGGGCCGGTGGATGGACACGTTCCCCGGTCTGGTCGTCTACCTCTCCCTGCTGGCGCTGGCGAAGAACCCGGAGCGGGGAGCGCTGAGCACGGGGGAGAACCTCCTGTTCGCGCAGCAGGACTTCCAGCCGCCGTTCGCCACACCCGTGTGGGGCTTCCTGGCGAACCTGCGGGACAGCCGGGTCGACGACCTGGCCGAGCGGCTCAGGAGGTGCTGCTCACCGGGGTGGGTCGCGACCGGGGGACTCGACGCCCTGCTGGCGCCCGCGGCGAAACCGTGGTGGGAGCGCACGGCGACGGTCGTCCCCGGCTCCGCGCCCACGAAGGTCCCCGCGCCCCGCGGCCCGGACGTCCCCACGCCGGTGCCGCCCGCGCCGCCGCGGGTGACCGTGCGGAACGAGGGCGCGCCCCCGACGGCGACGTGGTGGAAGGAGACCACCCCCGTGCCCTCGCCACCGGTGCGGAGGCGGCCGAGCGTCCCGGCGGTGTTCGCGTTGGCGAGCGTCCTCGGCCTGGTCGTCGGGCTTTTTTCGCTGGCGGTCGACTTCGACGCGCCCGGCGGTCCGGTCGCCGTGGCCCTGGGGATCGTGGTGTTCACCGTCGTGGTGCTCGTGGGCCTGAAGAAGGGGCGCGGCTAGAAGCTGGTGAAGGCGAAGAGGACCGCGCCGAGCAGGCCGACGGCCGCCACCGCGACGGCCACGCCCGACCGCCGCTCGCCGCGGTTGACCGACACCAGGCCGAGCGACAGCCCGAGGACCGACACGATCACCAGCAGCGACAACGCGACCTGCGTGGCGGTGTGGTCCTGAGCGGCCAGCGCGGCGACCCCGAACGGGACCCCCATCGCCCCCAGGACACCACCCGCGAACGCGAGCCTGCCGTCGTTCGACGGCGGATCGGGAGCCTCCTCGGGCTCCTCCGCCTCCGACTTCGGCGTGCTCCACCAGTCGGTCGTCGCCGGTCGGGGAGTGGACGGTCGGGGAGTGGACGGTGGTGGGGCCGCGGGGGTCTCGTGCCCGGCACGGATCACGTTGCCCAGCCACGAAGGCGGTGTGGACGTGCCGCCGGTCCCCGCGGGCTCGGGGGGACCGGGCGGTTCGGGGGTGCGGTGCCAGTGGTACCCGGACTCGGGCTCCGCCTCGCTCTTCGGTGGTTGGCTCGGGGGAGACTGGCTGGGCGGGGGCTTGCGGGGCGTCGGGCGGGTCGGCGTCACGGGCTTGGTCGACCCGTCGGATCCACCGGGCCGCACGGACCCTGCCGGTCCGCCGGGTCCTGCCGACCCTGCCGATCCGCTGTGCCGCGCGGGCTCGGTTGATCCGCTGGGTCCTGCCGACCCTGCGGAACCGCTGGGACGCGCGGGCTTGGTCGGACCGCCGGGTCGCACGGACCCTGCGGAACCGCTCGGGTGCGCGGACTCGGCAGGCCCGCCGGGGCCGTCCGGCTCCGCCGGACCGCCGGGTTCGACCGGGGGCGTTTCCGCCGCCTTGGCGGAGGTGCCCCACGCCGCGAGGTTCCGCCGCCAGTGGTCGGTGGGCGGCAGCCGTGTCGCCCCGTCCTCCTGCTCGGTCAACCCGGCCGCCTCCACGCCCTCCAGCAGCTGGTCGATCTCCTCGGAGTTGCCGACGGTCAGCTCCTTGCGCCTGCGGAACTCCCGCAGCAGCTTCACGATGTCCGCGCGGGCCACGACGTCCCGCTCCTCCTTGAGCTTGCGCCGCAGCTGCGCGATCACCGCCTCCTGGCGGTCCGGGGCGATCGGCGTCGGCCCGAGGATCTCGGCGATCCGGTACAGGTACTCGAAGGGCACCTTCGGCGGCTCCGGCGGCGGATCCGTGCGCGTCGCCGGGCGGCTGGTCAGCTCGGTGAGCGCGGCGACCAGCCCGAGCGCCGCGTTCGCCGTCCGCTCGCGGTAGTCGATGCCCTGGGTCTCCATGATCGGGATCCGCACGCTCTCCACCGAGCCGACCTGGACCGGCAGGATCGGGAGCCCCAACTTCTGGGCGTAGTCGAGCTCGTCCCGGCAGGGCTGCGACGTCCACGAGTCCTGCGACAGCGCGAACACGAAGACGTCCGCCTCCTGGATCGTCCGGATGATCTCGCGCCACCACTGCTCACCGCCGTGGATCTCGCGGTCCATCCAGACCTGCCAGCCCAGGCGTTCGAAGTCCTCCCGGAGCGCCCGGACGAGCGCCTCGTCGGCTCTGGTGTAGCTGAGGAAGATGATGGCTGCCCGCCCCCTCGATCACGTTCGCCCGCGCGGCCCCGGTCGGACGGGCTCTACCTCTGACATCGTTGCCGGGCAACACTTCGTTGCAACGCCGTCCGCCGTTCCACCGGAACGGGTGATGCCGCCGTCTTGCCCTGTCGGCATCTTCGCGGACCCGGCGATGAGCGCTCGGGTGGAATGCCGGCGGGTTGTTGCACAACAAGTACACGGCGAGAGCGGGACGGGGACATCCCGCGAGCAGGGTCGAGGTCGTCCGGCTACTGGTGAGGAGACCCGGCTTTGACCTCGAAACGTGGGATCGCGGACGGTGCCCGGCGGTCCGCGCTCGCCGTCGTGCTGCTCGTCGCCCTGGTGGCCTGCGCGGGGCGACCGACCGGCGGTGGGTCGCCGGGCACGACCACGCCGGTCCGCCTGACCGGCGACGGCGACATCCCGGACAACGGCAGCATCTCGCTGTCCGACACCGGGCACGACGCACTCCGCGGCCTGGACCCCGCCCTGCTGGCGGCGGTGCGCGCGGCCGAGGTGGACGCGCGCCGGGTAGGCGTCGAGCTGAGGGTGACGTCGGGCTGGCGGAGCGCGGAGTACCAGCAGCGCCTGCTCGACCGGGCGGTCGTCACCTACGGGAGCCTCGACGAGGCGCGGCGGTTCGTGAACACGCCGGAGAAGTCCACGCACGTGTCGGGCAAGGCGATCGACATCGGTCCGACCGCCGCGGACGACTGGCTGATCCAGCACGGCGCGGACTACGGCCTGTGTCAGGCGTACGCGAACGAGATGTGGCACTTCGAACTCCTGACCACCCCCGGCGGCCACTGCCCCCAGCCGCTCGGTGACGCGACCGGTTGACGGCCCCTGTTGGTGCGCGGCCCCCGGCGTTCGGTGCGGAGAAGGCGTCCTGCGGTGCGGCGGGTGTGCGATGATCATGCGTTGTGACCATCCGGGTGCTGATCGCCGACGACCAGGAGATGGTTCGGCGCGGGATGCGCCGGGTCCTGGACAGCCAGGCGGACATGGAGGTCGCCTGCGAGGCAGCGGACGGCGTGACGGCGCTGGAGCTGGCCGAGAGGTTCCGGCCGGACGTGGCGCTGCTGGACGTCCGGATGCCGGAGATGGACGGTCTGGAGGTCACCCGCAGGCTGGCGGGACCGGACGCGGTGGTGCCGGTGAAGGTGGTCGTCGTGACCACGTTCGACCTGGACGAGTACGTGTACCCGGCGCTGCGGCACGGGGCTTCCGGCTTCCTGCTCAAGCGTTCCGGGCCGTCGCTGCTGGTCGAAGCGGTCCGCGCCGCGTACAACGGCGACAGCCTGATCAGCCCGTCGATCACGGTGCGGCTGCTGCGCCAGGTCGTGGACGCCAAGCGCGAGACCAGGGCTCCCGTGGAACCGCTGACCGAGCGGGAGATCGAGGTCGCGGGCAAGGTGGCCGAGGGACAGACCAACGCGGACATCGGTGCCGAGCTGTTCATCAGCGCGGGCACGGTGAAGACGCACGTGGCCGCGATCCAGCGCAAGCTCGGCGTCCGCAACCGCGTCGGGATCGCCGTGTGGGCGCACGAGATGGGCTACTCGACCCAGCTCCCGTCCTGAGTGGACCGACGGTGGCCGCCTCTCCGTCCCGAGTGGACTGAACGGGTTCGGGTGATCGACCGGGTGGGGCCTGCGTAGGCTTTCCGGCATGCGCGAACCCCGTGGTCGGGCCGTTTGGCCGGTGTTGGCGGCGTTCCTCCTGCTCGCCCCCGTGGCCGCCGCGCCGTCGGGGACGCTCGTCCTCGCGGTGACCGCCACCGTCGTCGTGCTGACGGCCCTGTGGCGCTGGCCCGTCGGCCGCGTCGGTCTCGGGCTCGTGGTCGTCGCGGCGTCCTGCCTGTCGCTCCTGGTGGACGTCGTCTACGGCGGCCAGCCCAGGTTGGCGCTGCTGTGGATGCCCTTCGAGTTCGGGGGGCTGCTGGTCCTGCTCGGGCGGGCCATTCGGGCGGTCTCGTCGGGCCGGGTCGTCGCGGTCACGGCGCTCGCCGTGGTGGCGGCGATGGCACTGCCGCTGAGGTTCACGCTGCACGAGTCGCCGCCGCGGTGGGACACGTCGGTGCTCGGGCTGGTGCTGGCGCCGTTCCCGCTGGTCGTGGCGATCGGTGTCGGGGTCTACCTGCGGGGGCTGGACTCGCGGCGGGTGGAGGCGGTGGTGGAGGCGCGGTTGCAGCAGCGGCTGGAGATCGCGGAGCTGCTGCACGACTTCGTGGCGCACGAGGTGACCGGGATCGTCGTGGAGGTGCAGGCGGCGCAGTTCGTGGCGTTCGACGAGGCCGAGGCGAAGGCGGCGTTCGCACGGGTCGAGGAGGCCGGGCTGCGGGCGCTCGACTCGATGGACCGCGCGGTGGCGACCCTGCGCGACAGCACGTTCAAGGAGACCGTCGGGCTGGCCGACCTGCCCGAACTCGTGGGGCGGTTCACGGGGCCGGACGTCCGCTGCGACCTGGCGCCCGACACGGCGGACAGGCTCGGCCCCGAGGTGGAGGAGACGGCGTACACCGTGGTGCTGGAGGCGCTGACGAACGTCCGCAGGCACGCGGCGGGCGCGGCCTCCGTGCGGGTGGCGGCGGTGCCGGCGGACGGTGGCGGGGTCGAGGTCTCGGTCGTGGACGACGGTGGTGGCACGGGGACCACCCGTGCCACCGGGGGAAGTGGGCTGGCCGGTCTGCGCAGGCGCGTCGAGGCGGCCGGGGGGACGTTGAGCACCGGGCCGCACGGGTCGGGGTGGCGGGTGGCCGCCGTGTTCCCGCGACGCCCGCGGTGATCCGTCCGCCGATCTCTGCCGAACGGCAGATGTCCGTTCCGCGCCGCCACCGGAAGCTGGGGAAGCCGACAGACCCCCTACTTCCGGAGCGAAAGTGCCATCACAGAGGACAACCGCGACCGCCCTGACCGCGCTGCTGGTCGCCGCGCTGGCCGGGTGCCAGGGAGGGGCGCCCAAGACCGATACCCAGTCGTTCGACTTCGCCGGGGACAAGCTGGTCGTCGACGCCCGCGAGGTGGGCGTGGTGATCGCCCAGGGCTCGGCGGGCTCGATCGGGGTCGACCGCACGCTCAAGGGCAAGGCCACCGACGACGGCGCCGCGACCCTGGCGCTGGACAACGGCGTGCTGACCATGGGCGTCCACTGCGCCGGTGTCACCCTGACCTGCGAGGCCGACCACGTCGTGCGCGTGCCGCCGGGCGTCGCCATCGAGCTGAAGAGCACCGGCAGCCGGGTCGAGGCGAAGGGCCTCACCGGTGACGTCACGGCGACCCTGACCGAGGACGCCGCCATCGCGCTGGCCGAGCCCAGCGGCGCGCTCGCCCTCGACGCCAAGGACAGCAGCATCACCGTCACCGGCGCGAAGTCGCCGTCGGTCACCGCCGTCGTCGCGCTCGCCGGGAACGTGACGCTGGAGTTCGCCGCCGCGCCGCAGCGGGTCGAGGCGCGGGCCGCCGACGGAGACGCCGCCGTCGTGCTGCCCGCGGGACCCGAGACCTACCGGGTCGACGCGGGGGGCGCGCAGCCCGTCGCCGACGACCCGGCCAGCTCCCGGACCGTGACCGTGCGCGCCGGCGAAGGCCGCGCCACCGTGAAGAAGGCGGGATAGCGCCGTGCTGGAACTCATCGACGTCACCAAGGTCTACCGGGGCGGCAAGCGCGCGGTGGACGGCATCACCCTCGACCTCAACCCCGGCATGATCGGCCTGCTCGGCCCCAACGGCGCGGGCAAGTCCTCGCTGATGCGGATCGCCGCCACCGTCACCCGCCCCACCTCGGGACGCGTCCTGTTCCAGGGCGAGGACGTGGTCGCCCACCCCAACGCGCTGCGCGAGGCGCTCGGCTACCTGCCGCAGGACTTCGGCGTCTACCCGAACCTGACCGCGCGGGAGTTCCTCACCTACCTGGCCGCGGCCAAGGGCCTCTCGGCCCGCTCGGCCAAGGCCCGCATCGACGAGCTGATCCAGCTGGTGAACCTCACGGAAGCGCTCAAACGCCCGCTGGGCAAGTACTCCGGCGGCATGATGCGCCGCGTCGGCATCGCGCAAGCCCTGCTCGGCGACCCGAAGGTGATCATCGTCGACGAGCCGACCGCCGGGCTGGACCCGGAGGAGCGGGTGCGGTTCCGCAACCTGCTCAGCGACCTGTCCGCCGAACGCGTGGTGCTGCTGTCCACGCACATCGTCTCCGACGTCGACTCGGTGGCCGCCGACATCGTCGTGGTCGCCAAGGGCAGGCTGCTGCGCCGCGGCGCGCCGGAGGACCTGCTGCGCGACATCGACGGCCAGGTCTGGGAGGCCACCGTGTCGTCCTCGGAGGTCGCCGCGGTGCGGGCCGTGCACACGGTGAGCCGGATGGTCCGCACCACCGACGGCGTCCGCCTGCGGATGCTGTCGCCGACCCGCCCGTCCGCAGACGCCGTGCCGGTGCCGCCGGACCTGGAGGACGCGTACCTGGGCATCATCGGCAAGCCGGTCGCCGCGCTCGGGGCGGTGGGCCGGTGATCGCGCTGGTGCTGGGCGACTTCCGCGACCGGGTCCGCAGGCCCGCCTACGCGGCGACCCTGCTGGCGGCCGTCCTGCTCGGCTACCTCGCCGTGCCCGCGTCGGACTCGCAGTGGACGATCATGCAGCTGGGCTCGTACCGGGGCCTCTACACCAGCGCGTACGTGGGCATGGCGACGGCGTTGGCGAGCACGCTCTGGTTGATGCTGGGCGGTTTCTACGTCGTGCGCAACACGATCGCCCGCGACGAGCGCACCAACGTGGGGCTGCTGCTGGCGTCCACGCCGCTGCGCACGCCCGTCTACCTGGCGGCCAAGCTGCTGAGCAACGTGCTCGTGCTGACGTCGATGCTGGTCGTGCTGGCCGGGACGGCGCTGGTGATGCAGTTCGCCCGCGGCGAGTCGACGTCGGTCGACCTCGGGGCGCTGCTGCTGCCGTTCGCCGTGATGGCGTTCCCGGCCGTCGTGCTGACGGCGTCCGCCGCGCTGTTCTGGGAGCTGACCCCGGTCCTGAAGACCGGTCTGGGCAACGTGATCTGGTTCTTCTGCTGGATGGTCCTGGCGATCGGGGGCCAGAGCCCGTCGGCGCCGTTGGGCGGGCTCGGGGTGAGCGGCGTGGTGGAGTCGATGGGCGCCGACATGGCGGCCAAGGGGCTCGACGTCGGCGGCAGCGAGTTCAGCCTCGGGTTGACCGCGCTGGACGCGCCGCTCACGCCGTTCGAGTGGTCCGGGTTCACCCCCGGCGCGGGGTTCCTGCTCTCCCGGCTCGTCGTGATGGGCTTCGTGGTGGCGCTCGCGCTGCTGCCGGTCCTGTGGTTCACCCGCTTCGACCCGTCGCGGGACACCGGTGTCGTCCCGGAGGAGCCCGTAGGCGGGTCCGGTCCCGACCTGCCGACGTCCGTCGAGTCCGGCGCGTTCGAGATCCGCGGCGGGCTGAAGACGGTGGTGCGGCGGGGAAGCGCGCTGTCGGCGTTCCCCCGGCTGCTGGTCGGCGAGGTGCGGGTCCTGCTCCAGGGCGTGTCGAGGTGGTGG
>DATMCA010001637.1:0-7501 GCA_035559015.1 Umezawaea sp.
GCCATCGCCGCGTTCTCCTGGGCGCTGAGGCCCAGCCGGGTGATGCCGCCCGCGGGGTCGGCGCCGATCTTCGCCAGTTCCTCCAGGCGGTCGAGGAGCCTCGCGCCGTCGATCCGGAGCCCGGCGTGGCCCTCCAGGAAACCGTCGGCCGGTCCGCGTGCCTGGAGATTCTGCTTGGGCATAGCTCTTCCTCCCGTTCGCCGGGCGAATAACCGGCGGGACAGCGCAGACGTGGCCTCGGTCTGCCCGGACGACGATATTGTGGTCCGCCGCGCTACCGGCTTGCTTTCGTCGGGCGATGCCACGTCTATTCCACCGTCACGACCTGCTGCGCAGTCGTGTTCACCGCCTTGGTGAATCGGTCCAGCAGGTGTGGCCCGAGTTCATCTCCAGCCCCCTGAGCTGGATTGATAGTGGAATGCTTCGTCCCATCGTCAGCCTATCGCGTTCGGTATCGCTATTTCTCGTCACGGCCTGTTCTATTGGGATTCTATTGCCGGACCATCGTTTCCCTTTTGGGTTCGGGTGGTCGGTTGACCCGCTGGATTCGGCCTACCTAGTCTTCGACAGGACCCCTTTGGTGAAAATGGCCGGATATTTCCATCGGTAGGAAAGGGAATGCTCATGGGAAGCCTCCACAAGGACAGGCAGACACCTGCCCCTGCGGTTCTGAGCACCCGTGCGGCCGAACGGGGTCCGCTCTCCTACGGCCAGCAGCGGCTGTGGTTCCTGGACCGCTGGCTGGCGGGCAGCCCGGTCTACAACATGCCGGTCACCCTCCGGTTCACCGGTCCGCTGGACGTCGGCAGGCTCACCGCCGCCGTCAGCTCCGTGGCCGCTCGCCACGACGTGCTGTTCACCGTGTTCCACGAGGAGCCCGACGGTCCGCGCCAGCGGGTGGTGGAACCCCGTGAGCTGCCCTGCCCGGTCACCGACCTGGCGGAGTCGGGCACGGACGCCGAGGAGCGCGCGCGGCGGCTGGTCGAGGAGGACGCCCGGCTGCCCTTCGACCTGGCCGAGGGCCCGATGCTCCGGGCGAACCTCTACCGCCTGGCCGAGGACGTGCACTGGCTCCAGCTGACGTTCCACCACATCGCCTGCGACGGCTGGTCGCTGGAGGTCTTCCAGCGCCAGCTCACGGAGACCTACCGGACCGGAGCGGTGGCGGCGGAGCCGCAGGCCGTCCGGTACGCCGACTACGCGCTCTGGCAGCGCGACGTGATGGCGGGCCCCGCCGCGACCCGATCCCTGGAGGCGTGGAGCCGCGCGCTGGCAGGCGCGCCCGCCGTCCTGGACCTCGGCGCCGACCGCCCACGACCCGCGGAACTCACCCACCGCGGCCGCACCGCGCACTTCGACCTGTCCGGCGTCCCCCTCGCGGAATTGGAGAAGTTCGCCGCCGAAGCGGGCGTCACGCCGTACGTGGCCTTCGTCGCCGCCTTCCAGGCGCTGGTCGCCCGGCACTCCGGCGGCGACGACGTCGTGCTCGGCTCACCGACGGCGGGCCGCGGCCCCTCGGCGCTCGACGACATGGTCGGCTTCTTCGCCGACTCGCTGGTCGTCCGCACCAGCCTGGCGGACGACCCGACGTTCCGCACGCTCGTCTCCCGCACCCGCGCCGACGTCCTGGACGCCCTGTCGCGCAGCCGGACGCCGTTCGACGTGGTGGTCAACCACCTGCACCCGGAGCGCGACCTCGGCTACAGCCCCGTGGTGCAGGTCGTGTTCGCCCTGCACGAGGAGGACGACGCCGGGGTCCTGGAGGACGGCGTCACCGTCGAGCGCAGCGCCGTTCCCACCGACACCGCGAAGTACGACCTCACCTGGTCGGTCTTCCGCCGGGTCGACGGGCTGCGGCTGGAGGTCGAGTACTCGACCGACCTGTTCGACGCCGAGACCGTGCGGGTCTTCGTCGACCACTGGGAGGCGCTGCTGCACCGGGTCGTCGTCGAGCCCGACCTCCCGCTGAGCGAGATAGACCTGCTGTCCGCCGAGGAGGCGGAGCTGGTGGCGTCCTGGTCCGGCACGGGGTCCGAGATCCCGGCCGGGACCGTGCACGACCTCGTGGCGCGCCGGGCCGCCGAACGTCCGGACGCGGTGGCGCTGTCCGGTGCGGGGACGACGTGGACCTACGGGGAGCTGGACCGGCGCTCCTCCGCGCTGGCCCGGCACCTGCGGACGCTGGGCGTGGGCCCCGAGATCTGCGTCGGGGTGTGCCTGGAGCGCTCGCCGTCGATGGTGGTGGCGTGCCTCGCGGTCCTGAAGGCGGGCGGCGTGTACGTGCCGCTGGACACGGCGTTCCCCGCCGATCGCGTGTCCTTCATGCTCGACGAGGTCGGCGCCAAGACCGTCCTCGTGCACGCACCGACCGCCTCCGCCGTTCCGGAGGGCCCGTGGCAGCTCGTCGACGTCGAGGAGGCGGTGGAGGACCGCGGGGACGCGCTGCCCGAGGTGACCCCCGACAACGCCTGCTACGTGATCTTCACGTCGGGGTCGACCGGTCGTCCGAAGGGGACGACGGTGACGCACCGGAACGTGGTGCGGCTCATCCACGGGGTGCGGGAGAACCTGCCTTTCGGGCAGGACGACGTGTGGACCCTGTTCCACAGCTTCGCGTTCGACTTCTCGGTCTGGGAGATGTGGGGCGCGCTGACCACGGGCGGCCGGCTGGTCGTCGTGCCGTACGCGGTCAGTCGGGACGTGGAGGCGTTCCACGCGCTGGTGCGCGAGCAGGCCGTGACCATCCTGAGCCAGACGCCGTCGGCGTTCCGCCAGTTCGAGACCGTCGACGAGCAGGCGACGGGTGAGCTGGCGCTGCGGGCCGTGGTGTTCGGCGGTGAGGCGCTGCACCGGCCCTCGGTGCGGAGGTGGGCGTCGCGGCACGGGTACGCGGCGCCGCTGCTGGTGAACATGTACGGCATCACCGAGACCACCGTGCACGTCACGTACCTGTCCCTGGGCGAGGAGGACCTGGAGCGCGACCTCAGCCAGATCGGCCGCCCCCTGCCCGACCTCAGCGTGCACGTGCTGGACGAGCACGGTCGTCCCAGCCCGGTCGGCGTGACCGGGGAGATCCACGTAGGAGGCGCTGGTCTGGCCCGCGGCTACACCGGTCTGCCCGCGCTGACCGCCGAGCGGTTCGTGCCCGACCACCGCACCGGCCGGGCGGGCGGACGCCTCTACCGCAGCGGTGACCTCGGCCGCTGGAACGCGCGGGGCGGGCTGGAGTACGTCGGCCGCGCCGACGCCCAGGTGAAGATCCGGGGCTACCGCATCGAGACCGGCGAGGTCGAGACGGTCCTGGGCGAGCACCCCGACCTGCTGGAAGCGGCCGTCGTCGCCCGCAGCGGACCGGACGGCCAGGCCGACCTGGCGGGCTACCTGGTCCCCGACGGCGTCGCGCCGTCCACGGACGAGCTGCGCGCCTGGCTGCGCAAGCGGCTCCCGGACTACATGGTGCCCCGGCACTTCGTGGTGCTGGACGCGCTTCCCCTGACCCCGCAGGGCAAGGTGGACCGCAAGGCCCTGCCCGAGCCCGAGGCCGTCCGCCCGGAACTGGCCCAGGAGTACGTGGCTCCGGTCGGGGTCGTCGAGGAGGTGCTCGCCGAGATCTGGCAGCGCGTGCTGGGCGTGGACAAGGTCGGCAGGCACGACAACTTCTTCGACCTGGGCGGCGACTCCATCCGCAGCATCCAGGTGCTCGGCCAGGCCAGGCGCGGCGGGTACTCGTTCGACCTCCAGGACCTGTTCCGCGACCCGACGACGGCCGGCCTCGCGACACGGGTGGAAACCGTTGTCGCGCAAGGGACCGAGCCCGTCGTGCGCGAGCCGTTCGCCATGGTGTCCGAAGTGGACCGGGCGCTGCTGCCGGACGGGCTGGAGGACGCCTACCCGATGGCGGAGCTCCAGGTCGGCATGGTTTACGAGATGGAGCTGAACCCGGACCGCCGGGCGTACCACAACCTGGACGGGCTCCGGATCGTCGGACCGTACGACGAGGCCCGCTTCCGCGACGCGACGGCACGGGTCATCGCCCGCCACCCGATCCTGCGCACCTCGTTCGACCTCAGCGGGTTCAGCGAGCCCATGCAACTGGTGCACCGGACCGCCGAGATGCCGTTCACCGTGGAGGACCTGCGCCACCACGACGAGGCGACCAGGGACCGGCTCCTGGACGACTACGTGCTCGCCGAGCGCCGACGGCCGTTCGACCACTCGCGGCCGTTGCTGCTGCGCTTCGCCCTGCACCGGCTGACCGACGAGTCGTTCCAGTGGACGATCACCGAGCACCACGCCATCTTCGACGGCTGGAGCCTGCACTCGACCATCTCCGAGATCGCCGAGGTGTACCAGCGGCTGCTGGCGGGTGAGGACCCGGTGCTCATCCCGCCGGGCTCGTCCTACCGCGACTTCATCGCCGCCGAACGGGAGACGCTGGCGTCGGAGGACAGCAGGGCGTTCTGGCTCGACCGCGTCAGCGACCGGCCGGACTGCCGCCTGCCCCGGTGGCCCGTCGACCGCCCCACGAGCCTGACCGGGCGGGCGCAGGAGCACGAGTGGCGCGAGCACCACCCCGACCAGGGGTACGGCTCCGTCGAGACGCTGCTGCCCGAGGACCTGTGCGACGGGCTGCGCCACCTGGCGCGCGAGTGCTCCGTGCCGCTCAAGGCCGTGCTGCTGGTGGCGCACCTGAAGGTCATGAGCCTGGTCACCGGGAGTTCGGACCTGCTGGTCGGGCTCACCGCGAACGGGCGGCTGGAGGAGGAGGGCGGCACCGAGGTGCGCGGCATGTTCCTCAACACCGTGCCGTTCCGCATCGAACTGCCGGACGGCACCTGGCGCGACCTGGTCCGGGCCGTCTTCGAGACCGAGCGCGAACTGCTGCCGCACCGGCGCTACCCGCTCGGCGCGCTCCAGCGGGAGATCGGCGGCGAGCCGCTGTTCGAGGTGAACTTCGTCCACAACCACTTCCACGTGCTGGACAAGGCCTTCGGGCCGGGGCTCATGCGCATCGCGGACGACAAGATCGACAGCTTCACCACGGACCGCGCCGAACCCACCAACTTCCCGCTCAACGTGGGCGTGATCCGCAACCCGTACTCCAACCGCCTGCTGTTCGGGATGGACTACCACACGGAAGTCCTGACACCGGACCAGGTCCTCCTCTACCGCGACTACTACCTGCGGGTCATGGCCGAGATGGTGGCCGACCCGGAGGCGCGGCACCGGTGGGTGCCGCTGCTCGGCGAGGACGAGCGCGGGCTGCTGGACTCGTGGAACGCCAACGAGGGCGAGGTGCCGCCGGTGCTGGTGCACCGGATGTTCGAGGAGCGCGTCGCGGCGTCGCCGGACGCGGTGGCGTTGGAGTCGGGCGGGGTCTCCCTGACCTACGGCGAGCTGAACGCGCGGGCGAACCGGCTGGCCCGACGGCTGCGCGACCTCGGCGTGGGCCCGGACGTCCCGGTCGCCCTGTGCCAGGACCGCTCGCTCGGCATGATCACCAGCCTGCTGGCCGTCCTGAAGGCCGGCGGCGTCTACGTGCCGGTCGAGCCGGAGTTCCCCGTCGACCGCATGGCGTACATGCTGCGGGAGGTCACCGCCGGGCTCGTGCTGGCGGGCGAGCACGTCGTCGACCGCGTGCCGGACGGGCCGTGGCGGGTGCTGGCCGTCGACGAGTCGCTGTGGGCCGACGGCGACGACGGCAACCTCGACGGCGGCGCGGCCCTGGACAACGGCTTCTACGTGATCTTCACGTCCGGCTCGACCGGACAGCCGAAGGGTGTCGTGACCCGGCACCGCAACGTCACCGAGCTGTTGCACGGCGGGGAGTTCCTCACGCTCGAGCCGACCGACACGCTGCTCCAGCTCGCGCCGCTGTCCTTCGACAACTCGACCTTCGAGGTGTGGGCGCCGCTGGTGGGCGGGGCGCGGCTGGTGCTGGCGCCGCCGGTGCAGTACGGGCCGCGGGAGATCGCCGAGTGGGTCGTCGAGGCGGGCGTGACGGTGCTGCACGCCACGGCGTCGCTGTTCGCCCTGCTGGTCGACCACGAGCCGCAGACGTTCGACGGCCTGCGCCGCTTCCTGACCGGCAGCGAGACGGTGTCGCCGTCGCACGTCGAGCGGGTGCTGGAGCGCTGCCCGGAGCTGGAGCTGGTGAACTGCTGGGGCCCGACGGAGACCACGACGTTCTCGGTGTGCGGCGTCTACACCCGTGGCAACGTGCCGTCCGGCGCGCTGCCGCTGGGGTCGCCGCTGGTCAACACCCAGGTGTGGGTGCTGGACCAGGCCGGGCTGCCGGTGCCGGTGGGCTCGTCGGGCGAGCTGTACGTGTCGGGTCCGTGCCTGGCGCGCGGCTACCTCGGCAGGCCGGGGCTGTCGGCCGAGCGGTTCGTGCCGCACCCCTTCCGCGCCGGGGAACGCCTGTACCGCACGGGGGACCGGGGGCGCTGGTCGATCGACGGCCGGGTGGAGTTCTTCGGCCGCACCGACCACATGGTCAAGGTGCGCGGGTACCGGGTGGAGCTGGGAGAGGTCGAGACGGCCCTGCGCGAGCACCCCGACCTGCGCGAGTGCGTGGTGGTCACGCGGGCCAACACCACGGCGGGCATCGACCTGGTGGGCTACGTGGTGATGGACGGCGTCGCCCCGACGTCCGGCGAGCTGCGGACGTGGCTGGGGCAGCGGCTGCCGAGCTACATGGTGCCGCGCCTGTTCGTGTTCCTCGACGAACTGCCGCTGACCCCGCGGGCGAAGATCGACCGCCGGGCGCTGCCGGAGCCGAAGGAGATCCGCCAGGACGACGCGGAGGAGTTCGTGCCACCGGTCGGCGAGGTGGAGGAGCTGCTGGCCGGGATCTGGTCCCGCGTGCTGGACGTCGACCGGGTGGGTCGGCACGACAACTTCTTCGACCTGGGCGGCGATTCCATCCGCAGCATCCAGGTCGTGGGGCAGGCGCGGACGAGGGGACTGGTCGTCGGCTTGCAGGACCTGAACAGGTACCCGACGGTCGAGGCGCTCGGCCTGGTCGTCGAGCCGCCGAAGGCCGCCGAACCGGAGCGCGCCAAGGCTTCGCCGTTCGCGATGCTCTCGGAACGCGACCGGCAGCGGCTCGGGTTGTCGTCCACCACCGGCGAGCGGTGACGGCCCGATGAGCACAGCGGAGGACACGGTCGTCGCGCACGACCCGCCCCAGCTCGTGGACGCGTACCCCATGTCCGAGCTCCAGGTCGGCATGGTCTACGAGATGGAGCGCGACCCGGAACGGTTGCCGTACCACAACGTGCACACGCTGCGGGTCGGTCGGCCGTTCGACGAGCGGTGCTTCCGGGGCGCGTTGGCGGCGGTCGTGGCCCGACACCCGATCCTGCGCACCTCGTTCGCCCTCAGCGGGTTCAGCGAGCCGATGCAGCTGGTCCACGACCGGGGCGAGGTCCCGCTCGCCGTGGTCGACCTGCGCGGCCTGGACGCGACCCCGGCGCTGTCGGCCTACCTGGACGCCGAG
>DATMCA010001638.1:0-5852 GCA_035559015.1 Umezawaea sp.
CCGGCCGAGCCCTCAACCGAGCGATCTCCCCCTCAGCCCCCATCCGCGCGAATATCCGACAGGCCACATCCACGTGGGGAGCAACCTCCTCCCCCCTCTCCCGGTACAGCACAACAAGATCAGCGTTCGCACAAGCCTTCGCCCACGGATGCCGATGCCGCCCAGCCGCAACCAGCAACGCCTCAACATCCCGATCCACCAACGCATGCGCGTGAGCAGCCGAAGTCGACACCGACCCGTACCCCGGATTGTTGGCCGCCAGATCATCCGCGGCCGACAGCACCACCGAAGCGAGCCGGGAGTCCCCCACGGCCATCCCCAACCGCACCAACCACGGCGCGGCCCCCGGCTCCTCGATCAACATCCTCCGCAACGCGTTCGGATCCGCCACCCGCTCCCGCGCCAACTCCGCGGCCCGAGCCGGTCCGCCTTGCGCGTGGGCCAGCAGCAACTCCACCCAGTCGTACTGCCCGGAGTGCAGCACGGCCTCGCCCCCGGCCAGGTCCCCCCGGTACCGCCGCACGTGCTCGGCCGCCACCTCGTACTCACCGCGGTAGATCGCCACGGTCCCCAGCACGGTGGAGGCCAACGGCACCAACAACCTCAACCCGCGGTCGTGCGCCAGGGCCAACCCGGACCGAGCCGCCGCGTGGGCCTCGCTCAACCGCCCGGCCTGCACCAGCACCCGCGACCGGGCGATCAACCGGGCGGCCCGCGCGCCGCACGTCACCGCGTCGTCGAGGTCCGGCCCGTCCCCGGCCACCAGCTCCTCGGCCTCGACGAAGTCCCCCAACGCCGCCAGCTTCAGCGCGTAGGCCACCGGCGTGTGCGAGAACCACCAGGCCGAAGGTCCGGTGGGCGGCCACTTCGTCGACTCCCGCCCCCAGTACACGCCCTCGGCCAGGTTCCCGGCGTTCCACTCCAGGCACGAGTGCACGGTCGCCGCCATCACCGCGTCCGCGTCGCTCGCGTCCCGGTCGCGCACCGTCAACAACGACAGCGCGTGCTCGCGAACGCGGCTCCCGGTGGCGAAGTACAGCGACAGCAACCGCCCGGCCGCGGCCAACCCCCGCAACGGCCCGGTGGACGACGGGATGGTCAACGCGTGGTCCGTCTCCACCACGGCGTCACCGGGCCGTCCGTCCGCGAGCAGGATCCCCGCCAGCACGCAGTGCAGTTCCGCCGCGACGGTGGGGGGAACGCGCTGCGCCAACGTCTCCCTGGCCAGCGCGATAGCCGACCCCAGCCGACCGCCGGCGGCGAGTGTGCGAACCCCCTGCACCACGTCACCGCCCGCCCCGTCCGGCAGCGGTGTGTGCGAGGTGGGCTCCACGGTGAACGACGGCCGCAGCACGGCGACGTCGTGGCGCAACGCGTGCAGGATCGACCGCGGGATCGACTCGACGACGGCGCGCCGCACGAGGTCGCTGGGGAACTCCAGCCGCTCGTTCGCGGGCACCAGCAGCCCGGATTGGAGGACCTCGTCCACGGCCAGCAGCAGTGAGGCCGTGGTCTCGCTCATCATCGTGGCCACGTCGTGCAGCAGGAACGACCGGCCGACGACGGCGGCCACGCGCAACAGCTGAGTCGCCTTGGCGGACAGCAGGTCCACGCGGTCGCGCACGAGCGTCGCGACCCGCTGCGGCAGCCAGCCGCCGCGCACGTGCGCGACACCGCCGCGCAGCTCCAGTTGGCCTTCCTCGCGCAGTCCCTCGATCAGCTCGGTGACCAGCCGCGGGTTGCCGCCCGCCCCGGCGATGAGCGCGCGCAGGTCGGCGTGCGGGGTCGCGCCCAGCAGGCGGCGGGCGATCTCGTCCACGACGTCGTCGGAGACCGGGCCCATGACGACGACCTCGGCGCACGCCGCGAGGGCCCGCTGCACCTCCGGGCCGGCGGTGGCGCCGTTCATCGTCATCAGCACGGACAACGGCCTGCCGCGCAGCTTCGGCAGCAGCGCGAGGACACCCGCCGGGTCGAGGTGGGCGTGGTCGACGGCGATCAGCAGCGGGTGGTCGGCGACGAGCGCGGCGGCCACGTCGGCCGACCCGCCGAACAGGTCACCGGAGGTCGACGCGACGAGCACGACGGGAAGGCCCTGCTCGCGCGCCAGCCGCACGGCCTCGTGCAGGAGGAGGGTTTTGCCGGACACGGGCGGACCGTCGACGACGAGCACACCACCGGTACCGGAGTCGGCCGCCAGCAGAAAGCGGCGCACCGAATCCCATTCACGCGCACGCCCGGAGACCATCGACACGGTGCAGCCTGCAACGCCCGTCCAGCGCGTGTCAATTCGCTTGGAATGAATACTTCTAATGGCCGAACGGCCCGGTCAGAGCCGGTCCACGCCGACCGGAACCGACCCCGGCAAGATCATCCTCGCCGGTCGAGCTCGGCCAGCACCGGCTCGGGGCCGCCCTCGGGCACGACCAGCACCCCGGCGGACCGCAGCGTCGCCAGGTGCCCGGCCCACGCGGGGTGCCGCCGCTGGGCCTCGTTCGACTGCGGCTGCACGATCACCGGCACGTCCGGCAGCCCCATCGCCTCGCACAGCACCGTCAGCGCCTGGTTGTCCGAGATGCCCAGCGCGAGCTTGACCACGGAGTTCGCCGTCGCGGGCGCGAACACGAAGCAGTCCGGCGGCGGGTGCGGCTTGGGTTCGCTGGGCAGCCGGGACGTCCAGCGCACCGGCAGGTCCGTCAGCTCGGCCAACGGGCCCAGCTCTCCCGCCTCGTCGAGCCAGCGGGCCGCTGTCGGCGTGAGCGTGACGGCCAGCCGCCAGCCCCGCTCGACCGCGGGCGCGGCGAGGCCGGAGCGGAACCACCGCTCGACCCCACCGGCACCCGAGGTGACCAGGCCGAGAACTCTGCCATTCACAGAGCGCCGCTCACGCTGTGCTTCATTCCTCTGGAGGCCGGCGCAGCAGCGCGCAGAACATCGCGTCCGTGCCGTGCAGGTGCGGCCAGAGCTGGACGTTGTGGGGATCGGTCAGGTTCGGCACACCGGGGAAGAACTCCTTGGTGTCCAACCGCTCCGCGCCGGTCCGCCGGGCCACGTCCGCGACGATGCCGACCGTCTCGGACAGGTGCGGCGAGCACACGACGTACGCCACGACCCCGCCGGGCCGGACCAGCTTGAGCGCCTTGGTCAGCAGCTCGCGCTGCAACCGGGTCAGCGGTGCCACGTCCGACGGCTGCCGCCGCCAGCGCGCCTCCGGCCGACGGCGCAGCGCGCCCAGACCGGTGCACGGCGCGTCGACGAGCACGCGGTCGAAGCCGCCCTCGGGCAGGTCCGTCTCGCGGGCGTCGCCGACGTGGACGGTGATCGGGAGGCCCTTGGTCGCCTTGCGGACCAGTTCCGCGCGGTGCGGGGCCAGCTCGACGGCGTCGAGCGTGCCGCCGTTCAACGCGGCCAGCGCGCCGAGCATCACGGCCTTGCCGCCGGGGCCGGCGCACAGGTCGAGCCAGCGCTCGTCCGTGCCCTCGACCGGGACCTTGGTGAGCGCGACCGCGCACAGCTGGCTGCCCTCGTCCTGGACCACGGCGAGGTGCTCGCGCAGCGGGTCGAGGTCGCCGGGGTCGCCGGAGCCGGACTCCAGGTGCACGCCGTAGGGCGAGTACGGGGCGACCTCGCCGCCCGTCATCGCGGCCAGTTCCTCCGCGCTCACCTCGCCCGGCCGTGCGGCCAGGTGCACCTCGGGACGGGTGTCGTCCGCCGCCAGTGCGTCGCGCAGCGGCTCATCGCGGCTGCCCAGGGCCTCCGCGAACGCTTGCGCGATCCAGCGCGGGTGCGCGTTGGCGAGCGCGACATGACCGATCGGGTCGGTGTCCGGGTCCGGGGCCAGCTCGTCGACCCAGGACGCCTCGTCCTGCTCGGTGATCCGGCGCAGGACCGCGTTGACGAAGCCCGCGGCGCCGGAGCCCTGCCCGCCGCGCACGAGGTCCACAGTGGACGCCACGGCCGCGTGCGCCGGGATCCGGGTGCGCAGCAGCTGGTACGCGCCCAGCCGCAGCGCGTCGAGCAGCAGGCCGTCCACTTCGGACAGCGGCCGGTCGGAGCACGCCCCGATCACCGCGTCCAGCAGGCCCTGCGCGCGCGCCGAGCCGTACGCCAGTTCGGTGGCCAGCGCCGCGTCGCGGCCGGTGATCCGGCGCTCGCGCAGCAGCTTCGGCAGCACGAGGTTCGCGTACGCGTCGCGCTGGCGGACCGCGCGCAGCGTGTCCAGCGCGGCCAGCCGTGCCGGGTCCTCGACGGGAGGACGCTCCGGGCCCACGCGCCGGCGCGGCGGCGCGGGCTTGCGCGGCCGGGACGGCCGCGAGGGTCGGGAGGAGGAATTGCCGTTCATGAGATCCGCTCCCCTGCCTCGACCCGGACGCCGCGCGCCCAGTCGGTCGCGGCCATTCGCTTCTTGCCCGGTGCCTGGACGTCGCCCAGCGCCACCGGGGTGGTCGCGGTGCCGACGAGCACCTGCTTGCGCTGGACCAGGAGTTCTCCCGGAGCCAGCTTCTCCTCCGCCACCACGGGCAGCACGGGCCCGAGCTTGAGGCGTTCGCCCCGGAACTCGGCCCACGCCCCCGGATCGGGGGTGACCGCGCGCGCCAGCCGGTCGACCGCCACGGCGGGCGTGGTGAAGTCCAGCCGCGCGTCCTCGACGGTGATCTTGGGGGCGTAGCTGACGCCCTCGGACGGCTGCTCGACCGGGCGCAGCGTCCCGTCCTCGATGCCGTCGATGGTGGCCAGCAGCAGCCGCGCGCCGCGGTCGGCGAACCGGGCCAGCAGCTCACCGGCGGTGTCGCGCGGCCGTGCCTCCTCGGTGATCGTGCCGAACACCGGGCCCGCATCGAGCGGCTTGACGATGCGGAACGTGGAGGCCCCGACGATGTCGTCGCCGTTGCGCACGGCCGCCTGCACGGGGGCCGCGCCGCGCCAGGCGGGCAGCAGCGAGAAGTGCAGGTTCACCCAACCGTGGGTCGGGATGTCCAGCGCGGCCTGCGGCAGCAGCGCGCCGTACGCGACCACGGGGCACGCGTCGGGCGCCAGCTCCTTGAGCCGGTGCAGGAAGTCCGGGTCGCTCGCCTTGGCGGGCGTGAGCACCTCGATGCCGTGCTCGTCGGCCAGCGCGCCCACGGGTGACCGTTCGAGGTGGCGGCCGCGGCCCGCGGGGGCGTCCGGGCGGGTGACGACCGCGACGACCTCGTGGTTCGGCGACTCGATGAAGGCGC
Source organism: Umezawaea sp. (assembly GCA_035559015.1). GTDB lineage: Bacteria > Actinomycetota > Actinomycetes > Mycobacteriales > Pseudonocardiaceae > Umezawaea. The sequence continues at coordinate 5,220 of DATMCA010001638.1, forward strand.
GGAGCGACGGCAGAGCCGGTTCCGGAGTGCCTGCGAAGACCAACCGCACGATTACTTCCCCCCGAAGAGCGGGTGCGGACTCTGCTTGAGGACGGGGACCCCGCCGTCGAACCACTCGGCCTGGCGGATCTCGCGCATCGCCTGCTTGCGGGTCTCGGCGTCCAGCCGGTCCAGGAACAGCACGCCGTCCAGGTGGTCGGTCTCGTGCTGGATGCAGCGGGCCAGCGTGTTCGTGCCCTCGACCTCGACCGGCTCGCCGTGCATGTTCCAGCCCTTGGCCACGACGTTCAGGTGGCGGCGGCAGTCCCAGTGCATCTCCGGGATGGACAGGCAGCCCTCGGGGCCTTCCTGGAACTCGTCGCCGACGACGGTCCAGGTGGGGTTGATCAGGTGTCCGGCGAAGCCGTCGACGTGGTAGGTGAACACCCGCAGGCCCACACCCAGCTGGGGCGCGGCCAGACCGGCGCCGCCCGCGTCGGTCATCGTGTCCCACAGGTCCTTGACCAGGGTGCGCAGCTCGGCGTCGAAGTCGGTGACCTCGGCGGCGGCCGTTCGCAGCACCGGGTCGCCGAACAGCCGGATGGGTTGGACGGTCACGCACTCTCCTCGCACTGGGCTGACGACCAGTCTAGG
>DATMCA010001639.1:0-2816 GCA_035559015.1 Umezawaea sp.
GACGAACCTCGACGACGAGACCGGTCTCGCCGCACCCGCGGGCCTGTGGTCGGACCTCCAGCGCGACCGCGCCAGGGCCGGGCTGCCCGCGGACGCCGTCCGCCCCTCGGCCACCGCCCGACCGGACGACCTGGTCGCCGCCGTCGGCCCCACCGCACTGCCGGGGGTGGACCTCGTGCGCTTCGGCGGCGGCCCGACGGACCGGGACAGCGTGGTCGTGCTGCTCGACGGCCGCGACACCCCGTACCTCTCGCCGAACGAGCGGGCGAGCGCGGGCGGGCAGCTCGCGGAGAACGCGCGGCTGGACACCACCGACGAGGTGCGCGCGACCTTGCGCGCCGGACGGCTCGACCTGCGCGCGATGGCCGTGCTCGCCGAGCTGTGCCGGGCGCGGGAGGTGACCGTGGTGTCGACCGGAAAACCTTTGCACGAACGGGGTTCGACGCTGCCGGACCGCACCGTCGTGCTGTCCACACCGGACCCGGAGACCGCCGCGGCCGTCCTCGACTGGCTCAGGGCGCAGCTGCCGCCGTTCGCGCCGGACGAGGTCCGGCAGGTCCCCAACGGGGTGTCCGTCTCCTGGCGGCTGCCCCCTCTGCACGACCGGACACCGAAGTGACCAGTTCGCGAAGGGTTGGTAAGGCCATGGGATCGATCCGATCGGCCCGTCGGGCGTCGGTGGCGGTTGCCGCCGTGCTGCTCGGCCTGCTCGCGGTTCCCGTGCCCGCTCAGGCGGTCGGGGGCTGCTACCTGCGGCTCGCGCACCTGTCCCCGGACACGCCCGCCGTGGACGTCACCGTCACCGCGTTCTCCAGACCCGACTGGTCGGTGACGATCAAGGGCGTCGCCTACGGCGCACTGTCGGACTACCAGAAGATCGAGACCGGCACCTACACGGTCGCGATGCGGCCCGCGGGCGCCGACCCGGCGAGCAAGCCGGTCATCTCGGCCACGATCGACGGCTCCGACGGCAAGGCGTACACCGTCGCGGGCCTCGGGAAGTTCGCCAGCCTGTCGCTGGCCGTGCTCAACGACGACATCGGTCTGCCGCCCGCGGGTCAGGCGCGGATGCGCGTGGTCAACGCCGCCCCGCTCGCGGGCGACCTGGCGGTGCGCCGGGGCGACGACTCCGTCGTCGAGCACGCCGTCTTCGGCCAGGCCGGCGGCTACAACCTGGTGCCCGCGGGAAGACCGTGCTGAAGCTCGCCCCGCAGCAGGGGACCAACACCGAGCTGCCGATCGACCTCCAGGCGGGTTCGGTCTACAGCGTGCTGGTGCTGGAGAAGAACGGCGTGCTGTCCGCGACCGCCCGGCAGGACGCCAAGGGCGCGGAGGTCGTGCCCACCGGCGGCATCGAAGCCGGTCTCGGTGGGACGGCGAACGGCACCACGCCGCCGGCGATCGCCCTGCTGGCCGTCGCCGCGGCGGCGGGCGGAGCACTCGTCCTGGCGGTGCGCCGCCGCCGGACGGGATGACCGGGAGGCACCGGAGCGCCCGACCACCGCGCCACGACCTGCGCCGCACGTTCGGCGTGGCGGGCGCGGTGGTCACCGCCGCGTCCGCCCTCGCGTTCACCCAGCTCGGCGGCGAGGACCCGATCGCGGGTGTCGCCATGCCCGCGGCTCTCCCCCGGCCGGGCCCGACCTGGTCCACGGACCCGGTCGAGCAGGGCTCCACCGAGATCGCCGCGCCGACGCGGGTGCGCATCCCCGCCATCGGCGTCGACAACCCCGTCGTGGACGTCGGCGTCGACGGCACGGGCGCGCTCGTGCCGCCCAGCGGTCCGGACGACATCGGCTGGTTCACCGGTGGCTCGGCACCGGGCGGCATCGGATCGGCCCTGCTGGCCGGGCACATCGACGGCCGGGGCGGCCCGGCCGTGTTCTTCCGGCTCACCGACCTCCGACCGGGCGACGAGATCATGGTCGACCGCGCGGACGGCAGCACCGTGGCGTTCGTCGTCGACTCGACCACGCGGGTCGCGAAGACCGCGTTCCCGACCGATCTGGTCTACGCGCCGCTGCCGACCCCGCTGCTGCGGCTGGTCACCTGCGGCGGCTCGCTCGACACCGCGGCGCACAGCTACCGCGACAACGTCATCGTCGAAGCCTCGCCGAGGTGAAACGCGGAAGCCGTTCACGTCGATTACCCGTGTGATGCCAAGCGGCGAGGACTAGCGGGCGGGGGACGTCGTGGAACGCTCACCGGATCGAAGACGCGCGACGGGTCGGCGCGCGGAGGACCAGCGGCGAGCGGAGATCGCGCGGGTCATCGAACAGCACCTCACCGCAGTCGCCGACCTGGTCGAGTCCATCGGTTCCGATCCCGCGCTCCCCGAGGAGACCACCCGCCGCCTGCGCGCCGTGGACCGCGAACTGTCCCGGATCATCCAGGTGGCCCGCGACGCCGCTCCGGCGCTCAGCCGCGAAGCCGCCGACGCCCACCAGTTGGCCGCCCACCTGACCCGCCGCGAGTGGCAGTGCCTGGACCTGCTGGCCCAGGGCCTCTCGACCGGGGCCATGGCCGACGCGATGACCGTGTCCACCACGACCGTCCGCACCCACGTCCAGTCGCTGCTCGCCAAGCTGGGCGTCCACTCCCGCCTCCAGGCCGTGGCCCTCACCACCCGCACGGCCCTGCTCGCCTCAGCACCGCACAACCGGGCCGCCCCGCAGAACGGCGGCTAGCCGGTTCGGCCATTCGCCGAAGTTAGGGGTTTCCGATCGGCCGTACGCGCGAAACCGCGGACGTCCGTGAGCGACACTCCTTGGATGCGTGCGCACCCGCGGACCGCACAGTGGCTGGCCGCCGTCGTG
>DATMCA010001640.1:0-5906 GCA_035559015.1 Umezawaea sp.
GCAGCCGGTGCGGGCGCACGCCGCGGGCGGTGTCCTCCAACTCGGCGGCACCGCGCACGAACGCGTCGGTCAGGGGTGTGGTGATCATGGTCTTCCCGCCTCAGGGGTTCACGGGCCAGGCCCGCAGGAGTGCGTCCAGCGCGACGACGGTCTTGTCCCAGGACACTTCGGGCGCGGGTGGGCTGTGGTCGAAGTTGCCGGTGCGTTCGAGCGCGAGGAAGCCGTTGATCGTGCTGCCCAGCAGCCGTACGGCGTGCACGTACTCGTCCTGCGGCACCGGGTAGCCCCTGAGCACCGCGCGGGCCTGGGCGGCGACCTTCGCGGCAGCGTCCGAGCGCGTGACGGCCTCACCCGCGCGGCGCTGCAACGACTGCCACCGGCCGGGCGCCTCACGCGCGTAGGCCCGGTGCGCGGCCGCGTACCCCTCCAGCGCGCCCCTGCCCGAACGCCCGCCGATCGCCTCGCCGACCCGGTCGGCCAGTTCGCCGAGGGCGAGGGCGGTCACCCCGTCGCGCACCGCGTTCAGGTCGCGGACGTGCGAGTACAGGCTGGGCGCCCGCACGCCGAGGCGCCGCGCGACCACCGACAGGGTGACCGCGTCGAACCCCGCTTCGTCCGCGAGGGCCGCCGCGTCGGCCACGACGACGGCCGCGCTGAGAGGAACCCGCATGCCACCAGCCTACACCCCTTAGGCATCTACCTACGACCTATAGCCGAGATGCGGGCCAGCGGAGGACCGCCGACCCGCACCACCGTCGAGCCGAAGCCCGTCAGCCCTCCTTGGCTGCGCGACCGAGGCGCAACGCCGAGACCAGGAAGAAGATCCCGCCGATAACCGCGTAGCCGGCCACGTTGGTCAGCATCGCGTTCTCGGCACCGGCCATCGCGATGAAGGACGAACCGGCCAGCACCGAGATGCCGCCGCTGAGGATCATCGGCCACTGGCCACCCATCCTCCGTCGACCGACCCCCACGCTCAGCTGGACGAGCCCGGAGACGATCGCCCAGGCACCCCACACGCGCAGGACCGCGGGCACGCCGGAGGCACCGGCGACGGCCAGGCCGACGGCGGCGAGCAGGCTGATCCCCATGTTCACGTACAGGCCGGTCACCGATCCGGTGGCACGCGACGAACGGGCGTCCACGACCGCCGCGGCGACGTCGAACAGCGGGTAGACGACCAGCAGTGCGACACCGAGCGGCCCGAGTTGCGACGCGGTGAGGAACAGCAGGGCCGCCCAGACGATGGCGAACGCGAACCGCACGAAGTACAGCCGACGCAGGGCGGGCGCGAACCCGCTGATGGCGGGCGAGTCGAGGGTGGTCACGATGATCCTTTCAACGGTGTGGCGCGTGGGAGGTGCGGTTCGGGGTCGGTTTCCTCGACCGGGCGGACGGCCATCCAGAGGGAGACCGAACGTTCTTTCTCCACGAGTATGGCAACCATCGTTCGCCGCTGTCAAGAAAGAACGTTCTATCCCCGGCTCGGCAAGGTGGGTCGGGCAGTCCCGGGGAGGCGCGTGCGACGGAATCGCGCCGCCCTGCCGCGATCCTCATCGGACGGCCGTTCGACCCGAACGCCCTGACCGAAGGGAGTTCCCTTGCCCGCCAACCGATGGATCACGGCACGACTGGCCACACTGGCCGTCGTCGCGGCGGTGACGAGCACGGTGCTCACCGCCGTCGTCCCCGCCCCAGCCGCGTCCGCGCAGGCGTCCACCGTCGCGCGCCCGGACGACGATCCGTTCTACGCCGTGCCGGCCCGCCTGGGTTCGACGCGCGACGGCACGGTGCTGCGGTCACGCCGCCTGCCCGCCGACGCGATGGCGGTCCCGGCGCCCGCCCACGTCTGGCAACTGCTCTACAAGACCCGCGACAACGCCGGCCGGGCGACGGCGACGGTCGGCACCCTGCTGGTGCCCACGGCCCCGTGGGCCGGCGACGGCGCCCGGCCCCTGCTGTCGTACCAGACGCCCGAGGACGGGCTGGCCACGTTCTGCGCGCCGTCCTACCTGCTCCGCGCGGGCTCCGTGCCCTCCGGCCCGACCTCCGTGCAGTTCGACCGGGAGCAGGTCGCGGCGGCCGTCCGACGTGGCTGGGCCGTCGTGGTGCCGGACTACGAGGGGCCGGGGTCGGAGTTCCTCGGCGCGATGGCCGCCGCGCACGGGGTCCTCGACGGCGTCCGCGCCGCCCGGTCCTTCGCCCCGGCGCGCGTGGGACGCGACGCCCCCGTCGGGCTGTGGGGTTACTCGGGTGGGGGCTTCGCCACCGCGGCGGCCGCCCAGCGGCAGGCCGCCTACGCCCCGGACCTCAGGATCAGCGGCATCGCCGAGGGCGGGGTCATCGCCGACCTGAACGCGAGCCTGAGGGCCGTGAGCGGTCAGGTCTTCTCCGGCTGGCTCCCGTTCGGGTTCGCCGCTCTGCGCAACGCCTACCCGCACGCCGACGTCGACCGGTACCTGAACCCGGCAGCGCGGGCCTACGCCGACGCGGTCCGTCACGGCTGCGCGGGCGAGGCCATCGCCGCCGGGCCCTTCCACGCGCCGCTGGAGCGGTTCGAGGCGTGGCCGGGTTCCCTGACCTCGGGGGCCTTCCAGGACTTCGCCCACCGCGCCGGCCCGATCGGCTTGGGCGGCACGCCGACCGCCCCGGTCTACCTCTACCACGGCACGGCCGACGAGCTCATCCCGATCGAGGGTGCCCGGCGGTTGGCCGCGCGGTATCGCGCGGGCGGCGCCGACGTCGTGCTGGTCCAGGACGAGACGTGGGACCACGGCGGCGAGCAGGCGCACGGCGTCGCCGGGGCGGTCGCGTTCCTCGACGAGCGCTTCTCCGCACAGCACCGCGGCACCGGCCTGCCCCGCCGACGACCCGACCAGCGGGGTTCGTCACCCGCCGAGGATCCCGCGCTTCCCGGCGACACCGCGGGAATCGCGGGATCCCGTCTCAGGAGCGGTCGGGCGCGGCGTGGACCCGCACGAGTCCGTCGACTCCGCGCAGGAAGGTTTCGCAGACCAGGTCCGGGTCGAACAGGCAGCCCTCGGCCATGGCGCCGTCGCGGAGCATGACGAAGTGCCGGGCGGCGGCCTCGGCGGACTCCTCCCGGACGAGCGTCAGCAGTCCCGTGATCGTGTCCAGGAACCACTGCCGGTGGGCGAGGACGGCCTGGTGCACCGGGTGGCCGGGGTCGGAGTACTCCGCCACGGCGTTCAGGAAGGCGCAGCCGCGGAACCCCTCCGACCGGATGCCCTGCGCGATCGACTCGCTCACGGCCCTGAGGGTGTCCGCCGGTGGCTGTCCGGCGGCGACGGCGGCGCCCACCTGGCCGCGAATGGCCTGGTCGGCCGCCTGCAGGTAGGCGAGGACGAGGTCTTCCTTGCCGGGGAAGTGCCGGTAGAACGTGGCCCGCGTGACCTGAGCCTCGGACAGGATCCGGTCCACGCCGACGGAGTGGATCCCCTCCGCGTAGAAGATCCCGCTCGCCGTGGTGAGCAGCCGGGTCCGCGCTTCGGACGGCCGGCTGTCGGGTTCGGTGCGCACCATGGCGCCATGATAGCGAAAAGAACGTTCGGTCTCTTATCAGACAAACTTTCCAGTCGTGGACTAAATGTATAGGGTCGAACCATGCTCGACCTCGAAGCCATCAGGGACGCCGCCGAGCGGATCGCCGGTGTCGCCCATCGGACCCCCGTCCTGACGTCCTCCACCCTCGACCGGGCCACGGGGACCACCGCGTTCCTCAAGGCGGAGAACTTCCAGCGCGTCGGCGCCTTCAAGTTCCGCGGCGCCTACAACGCGATTTCCCGGCTGACGCCCGCGCAGCTCGAATCCGGCGTCGCCACGTACTCCTCCGGCAACCACGCGCAGGCGGTCGCCCTTGCGGCGAGGCTCCTGGGCGCGAAGGCCGTCATCCTGATGCCCGAGGACACCCCCGCCTCCAAGGTGGACGCCACCCGCGGCTACGGCGCCGAGGTCATCACCTACGACCGCTACACCGGCAACCGCGTGGCGCTGGGCGCCCGACTGGCGGCCGAACGGGGCCTGACCCTCGTCCCGCCCTACGACCACCCCCACGTCATGGCCGGTCAGGGCACCGTCGCGCTCGAACTGCTCGAAGAGACCGGCCCGCTGCACACCCTGGTCGTCCCGATCGGCGGCGGCGGTCTGATGGCGGGCTGCGCGACCGCGGCCAAGAGCCTCCACCCGGACACCAGGGTCGTCGGCGTGGAACCCGAGCACGCCAACGACACCCAGCTCTCGCTGCGGGAGGGCGAACGCGTGCGGATCCCCGTTCCGCACACCATCGCCGACGGTCAGGCCACCGAGATCCCCGGCGAGCTGACCTTCGCCGTCAACCGGCACCTAGTCGACGACGTCATCCTGGTCGACGACGACGAGATCCGCGAGGCGATGCGGTTCGCGTTCGAGCGGCTCAAGATCGTCCTCGAACCGAGCGGCGCGACCTCGCTCGCCGCGCTGCTCAAGGGAACCCTGTCCGGCCGCGTCGGCGTGGTCCTCTCCGGCGGCAACATCGGCGTCGACCGCTTCCGCGACCTGCTGGCCCGGCCGGGCGAGTCGTAGCCCCGCGGGGCGCCGGGACCCTCCACATGCGACGGTCGACCCGAGCCGCGCACCGCGATCAGCCGCGGAGGCCCGGCCCGTCACGATCGAGCGCCACCCGGATCCGACCGAGCCACTCCGCGCCCAGCCGGCGCCCGTCCGGGAACTGGTCGTGCCGATCCCACCGCCACGTGGTGACGATCGCCAGCACGAGGATCCGGCACGCGCGCAACAACTCCCGATCGGCGCCCCGGTAGTGCTCACCGACTTCCTCGGGCGCGTGGGCGAGGTCGAACTCGACCGGCCCGCGGCAGCACGTCTCCAGGTCCACGAACAGCGGCCCGTTCCGCGCGGCGAGCACGTTGCCGGGGTGCGGCTCGCCGTGCAGCACCTGCTCGGCGCCGCCGCGCTCGGTGATCACCCGCGTCAGCGTCCGCAGCGTTTCGGCGAGCAGCGCGCGGTCGACGTCGGTGAGCGCCGGGGTCCGGTCGGGGTCGGCCACGAGCCGTCGGGCCTGCTCGACCCGGTCCGTGAAGTGCGGCACCGGTACACCGATCCCGCGCATGCCGACGTGCAGCCGTTCCAGCGCGTCGGCGTAGTCGGTCGGCGAGACCTCCCGCCCCGCCACGGGCTCGTGGTAGGTCCAGAACGTGACCACAAACCCGTCCCGCTCGTAGACCTGAGGCGCCACACGGGGTTCGAGCGCGGCCACCGGACTCCCGGAGTCGGCCAGCCGCTGGGCCAGCTCGACCTCGAACCGCGCGACCTGATCCACCACGGGTGCCACCCTGGCCAGGACGTCGCACGGCAGCAGGCGCAGGGTGAGCTTGTTCGAGTCGTGGAGGACGACCGCGTCGTCGACCGCCAGACCGAGTGACGAGGCGATCGACGTGGCCGCGGCCATCGCGCGGGAACTCTCTGACGCCTGCATCGTCGTTCACCCTTCTCCCTGCCCGGAACCGTTTCGAGGTGCCTGGTCGAGAGCACGGTAGGCACCATCGATAAGGTCCCCCATCCCAATTTGTGCATCGGGAAAGGGGGGACGGCCGGTGATCGGGCGTCTGGACGAAGGTGACGTACGGCGGTGGCGAGCCGGTGACACGGCGACCATGCGCACCCAGCTCGACCGCGCTCTCGCCGCTCCTCAGCGCCCCGACGCCGCCGAGTCGCTCCCCCCTTCGGACGCGGAGCTGATCAACGCCGTGCGAGGCGGGACGATCCAGGCCTTCGGCCCGCTCTACGCCCGTCACGTCCACGCCGCCCACAACCTGGCGCGCCAGTTGGCCAGGTCGCCGATCGAGGCCGACGACCTGGTGTCGGACGCCTTCGCCAAGGTCCTCTCCGCA
>DATMCA010001641.1:0-4151 GCA_035559015.1 Umezawaea sp.
CGATCGCGCCCTCGACCGCGCCGCGACCGGCCGCCTGGACGAAGTTGCTGGTCGTGGTGCCGATCCCCTTGGACAGCGCCCCGACCGTTCCGCCGGCGACACCGGCGGCCACACCGGCGATGCCCGCGTCGAGGGTCTTGCCCGCGTCCCAGCTCTTGCGGTTGCCCGCAAGCGCTTGGCCGCCCTGGATCGCCAGGTCGACGCCGACGTTGATGGCCACGTTGATGGCGATCTGCTTGATCAGCTCGCGGAAGAACATCTGCACGGTGATCCGGGTCGCCGCCTGGGCGATCGGGACGCCCGCCGTGCTCGCGCCGAACGTGGCCACCGCCGACGCGATCATGGCCGCGATCTGGGCCGCCAGGATGATCAGCGCCGCGATGATGCTGAGCTTCGTGTACTCGATGTTCAGCGCGGCGTCGTCGCAGCCGGACGCCAGGTCCGTGCACAGCTGCTGGAGGTTGACGAGGTACGCGTCGCCCTCGACGAACTGCTTCCAGTACTGCTCGAACGCCTCCGACGTCGCGCCGGACATGCAGCCCAGCGCGGCCGTCGAAGCGCCGTTGCCCTCCTGGACGACCTCGCCGACCGCGGTGGCGGCCTGTGTCCACGCCTCGCTGAGCCTGCGCAGGGCGGTCTCGTCGCCCTCCGGCCAGTCGGCGCCGACGACGATCGGGACCAGCCACTCGACCGCGCCCGGAATCTCGATACCCATGTCGGCCCCCTAGCCCTGCGCGCCGAACGAACCGGCGTTGCCCTGGTCGACCTGTTCCCAGGTCGTGGCGGTGTTGTCCAGTTCGGTGCGGATGTCGTGAATGGCGTCGGCGATGCCGGGGAAGGCCGCGCGGGCGGTGTCCGCGGCGGGCGAGTAGCCCTCGGAGAACTTCTGGCCGACCTCGTCACCGCCCCAGCACGTGCCCTCGGAGTCCATGACCGAGCGCAGGGCGGCCCACGCGTCGGCGAGCTTGTCGCCGGTCGTGGAGAACTTCGGCGACGCGGACCGCAGCGCCGTCGGATCCACCTCGAAGCCGGTCACCAGTCGGTCCTGTCCATCATCGAGTCGCGCGGCTCGTCGTCGTCCGGCCTCTTCGGCGGGGTCAACGGCGGGACCGCGGGCTTGGGCAGCAGGTCCTTGAGGGACGGTGCGCCGGGGAACAGGTCCGGCAGGTCGGGCACGTTCTGCTGGAACGGCGCCATCGCCGCGTCGGCCTGGCTCCGGGCGTCGAGCGCGGCCTGCTGGATGACCTGCACGACGGACTGGGCGAGCTTCTCCGGCGTGTTGCGCTCGAAGGAGTTCGGCGCGAACCGCACGTCGGTCACGATGCCCGCCGCGTTGACGACCACGTGCACGAGACCGTCGGGCGACGTCGCGGAACCGGTCTTCGCCACCGCTTCCGCCTGGGCCTCGCGCAACGCCGACGTCTGGCGTTCGAGGTTGGCGAGCATGGAGTCGACCTGGGTGCGCAAGGCCGCGTTCCGAGCTTCGAGCGCGGCTCGCTGAGCGGGATCGTTCATGAAGGCCTCTCTCACGTGACGGGCGTGCGTTCGTCCGATTGTCACGCAAGGAGAATTCCGCCACACTCCGATTGGCCCAATCGGTAACACCTCCGGCCGTCGGGACGATTCCACATGACGCCGCGGGCGTGGAATCGGTGGAGCGGGTGCATCTGGGATGATCAGTGGCAGACGCCGCGTCCTCGCGATCGCGGGGGCAGCGCTGATCGGTGGCGCCATGATCGGCGCGCTCGTGCTGTCCGGCGGGCCGAAACCCGTGGACGTGCGGCAGGTGCAGGGCAGCTTCGGCCCGGAACCGGTGCTCAGCGCGACCTACACCACCAGCGTGCTCGGCGTCGGTCCGACGACCACCCCGGCCCCGGCACCGGCCCCTCCGCCCCCGCCGGTGGAGACCGCGCAGGAGCAGCCCACCGAGCGGACGACCACCGCGAAACCACCCGCGCCGCCGGAACCGACGACCCACAACCTCCCCCCGTGGCTGGAGGACCTGGGCGGCTGCGACGACGACTACGACACCGACGGCGTCTGCGTGCCGTGGCTGTTCCCGATCCTGGTGGACGAGTGCGACTGGCTGCGCACGCACGGGTCGCGGCACATCGAGGTCCGCGGCCAGGACCGCCACGCCCTCGACGGCAACCTGGACGGCATCGCCTGCGGCAACGGGGACCGCTGACCCGCACGGGTCAGCCGGTCAGGACCCGGCCAGCCGGTCGATCGCCGTCCCGACGCGGTCCGCGAGCAGGCCGACCGCGCCGACCGCGCGGCTCATCGGGTCGTCGGCCGAGCCGCCCAGCGCCTGCGCCCGCCGGTAGCCCTCCTTGACCTCGGCCCACCTCGCGGCCTGCTCGGCGGTCAGGGTGCCGCGCAACTCGCCCAGCTTCAGCAGGTTCGCCTCCGCGCCGGAGGTGAGGGTCTGCGCCTCGCCGACGTAGTGGTCGTCGATGACGGCGGCCAGTTCCTCGTCGTTCATCACCGGCACGATCCGTTCGGCCAGCTTGTTCATGTTGCGGTAGGACCCCTGGAGCTGGAACGGCGGCTCGGTGCGCGACGCGTCGGACTGCGCCGCGGAGGCGATGTAGGCCTGGTTGTTGGCGAGCACGACCTCCTGCGCGCGGATCAGCTTGCGCAGCACCGAGAGCACCTGGTCCAGCTCGACCGACGAGTACGGGTGGGTGAGCTGGTCGGGGCGGACGCCGTCGTCGCCGCGAGCCAGGCGCACCAGCAGTTCGACGTCCTTGCGGTCCCTCGTGGACAGTTGGGCCAGCACGGGGTTCGAGGTGAGCGCGTTCTCGACGTAGCTCAGCGCGAACAGGTCCTCGCGGCCGGACAGCACGTCGCCGAGGTTCCACACGTCGGCGCGGTTGGCGAGCATGTCCGGGATGCGGAAGCGCTTCCCGGACTCGGTGTACGGGTTGCCCGCCATGCAGACCGCGAACCGCTTGCCGCGCAGGTCGTACGTGCGGGTGCCGCCGTCCCAGACGCCCTCCATCCGCCGTTGCGCGTCGCACAGGGAGATGAACTTCTGCAACAGCTCGGGCGAGGTGTGCTGGATGTCGTCCAGGTACAGCAGGACGTTGTTGCCCATCTCCAGGGCGAACGAGATCTTCTCGATCTCCTGCCTCGCGGTGGCGTTCGGCGCTTCGGCCGGGTCGACGGACGTGACGTCGTGGCCCAGCGACGGACCGTTGACCTTGACGAAGATGAGGCCCAGCCGGTTGGCGACGTACTCCATGAGCGTCGTCTTGCCGTAGCCCGGCGGGGAGATGAGCAGCAGCAGGCCCATCTGGTCGGTGCGCTTGGCGTCGCCCGCCGCGCCGAGCTGCTTGGCCAGGTTGTCGCCGATCAGCGGCAGGTAGACCTCGTCCAGCAGGCGGTTGCGGACGAACGCGCTCATCACCTTCGGCTGGAACTCCTCCAGCCGGAGCTCCTTCTTCCGGCGCGCCACGAGGTCGTTGCGCTGCTTGAGGAACGCCCGGAACGCCGGGACGCGTTCGGTGCGGAACGCCCTGGTCCGCGCCAGCAGTTCGTCGACGCGGAACTCCAGCCTGCGGTCCACGATCCGCGGGTGGCTGCCCAGCAGGCCGTCCACCACACCGGTCAGCTCGGCCGACGACTCGTAGCGCGGCAGGTCGTGGCACAGCTCCAGCGCGACGGCTTCCGGCAGGTCCGGCGCGACCTCCTCGCCGAGGAAGACGCCCAGCCACGCCTCGACCAGTTGGCGGCGGGCGGGCAGGTCGACCGACCGCAGGTCCTCGTCGAACTCGTGGCGGTTGCCCAGCGCGCGGTGGAAGCGGTCCAGCAGCGAGCGGGCGGCGGCGCTGGTCGCGAAGCCCTGCGGGCCGGACGCCAGTTCCTCGAACAGGTACTCGCCCGCCAGGGGGTCGCCGATGGCGGCGCCCATCTCCTCCGCCAGCACGTCGATGGCCCGGGAGCGGCCGAAGACCGTGCGGGCGCGGGCCAGCGAGGTCGCACGACGGGTCCAGGCGGTCTTCAGGCCGTCGGGTGCCTCGAACGCCCAGAACAGCTGGGCCGCGGCACGGGCGGTCGGCGGGTAGCGCAGCACGCCCGCACCCGCGTGGAGGCGGAGCAGGACCTCCAGGATCCGGGCGGTGTCGTGGTCGTGGACGCCGCGTTCG
>DATMCA010001642.1:0-3176 GCA_035559015.1 Umezawaea sp.
GACGTCGGCGTACGCCCCGACGAGCGTCTCGACGTCCGCGGCGAGCAGTTCTCCCGGCCCGAAGCCGGGCACGTCGAAGGCCAGGAACGGCCGCACGCCGCGGAACTGGCCCGCGAAGCGGGCGAACTGGTGGGCGCCCGCGATGGCCACGATGGAGGAGAAGCAGATCAGCGCGGGGCGTTCCGGGCCATCGGCCAGGTGCACCGGTTTCGGCAGGGCGGGCCACTGGTCGGGCGAGGTGGCCATCGGCCGCAGCCGGGCGGCTTCGCGGACCAGCCGCTGGCCGACCTTGCGGTGCCCCAGGCTCAGGGCGTGCCGGAACAGCCCGTCGAGAGCGTCCATCGGGTCGCCGACGGCGGGCGGGGGCGGCGGTGCGGGCTTGGTGACCCGTGTCAGCGAGCGCACCAGTTCGTCCGGGGTGCCCGCGTCGAAGGCGACCGTGGCCTTGAGCCGCAGTCCGGTGACCTTGCTCAGGCCGTTGCGGAGTTCCACGGCCGTCAGCGAGTCGAGGCCGAGTTCGAGGAAGCCTCGGTCGCCGACGACGGAGTCCGGTCCCGGATAGCCGAGGACCTCGGCGATCTGACTGAACACGGCCTCCCGCAGGGCCGGGCCGTCCAGTTCGGCGACGCGGCGGCGCGGGGCCGTGCCGGAGCCACCGCGGACCAGGGCTCGCAGCAGCGGCGGCACGTCGTCCGCGCGGGTCTTCGGCAGTTCCAGCCGGGTGGGGACGAGCAGCGGCGCGCCGTCGGTGAGGGCGGCGTCGAACAGGGCCAGCGCCTCGGTCGGGTCCAGTGGTCGGCCGAAGCGGCGCAGCCGTTCCCGCTGGGTCGCGTCGAGGTCGCCGACCACGCCGTCCTCGACGTCCCAGGTGCCCCAGGCGAGCGACTGGGCGGGCAGGCCGGTGGCACGGCGGTGGTGGGCCAGCGCGTCCAGGAAGGTGTTGGCGGCGGCGTAGTTGCCCTGGCCGGGGCTGCCGAACACCCCGGCGGCCGACGAGAACAGCACGAACGCGGCCAGGTCGGCGTCACGGGTCAGCTCGTGCAGGTGCAGCGCGGCGTCGACCTTCGGGCGCAGCACGAGGTCCGCGCGGGCGGCGTCGGCGTCCTCGACCAGCCCGTCGGCGAGCACACCGGCGGCGTGGACGACGGCGGTCAGCGGGTGCTCGGCGGGGATCGACCCCAGCAGCGCGGCCACGGCGTCGCGGTCGGCCACGTCGCACGCGGCCACGTCGACGTGCGCGCCCAGGTCGGTCAGCTCGGCCCGCAGCCCGGCCGCCCCGCCGCGACGGCTCGCCAGGAGCAGCCGGGTGACGCCGTGGGTCGTGACCAGGTGCCGGGCCAGGTGCGCGCCCAGGGCTCCGGTGCCGCCGGTGATGAGCACGGTCCCGTTCGGGTCGAACCCGGCGGGCTCGCCGTCCGCCGCGGCTCGGGTGAGCCTGGGGGCACGCGGTTCGCCCGCGCGGAGGGCGATCTGCGGTTCGCCGGTGGCCAGCGCGGCGGCCAGCGGGGCGTCGGCGGCGGTGTCCACGTCGATCAGGACGAACCGGTCCGGGTGCTCGGACTGGGCGGCGCGGACCAGGCCCCAGACCGCCGCGTCGGGCAGGTCGGGGACGTCCTCGGCCGGGTCGGTGGCGACGGCGCGGCTGGTGAGGACGACCAGGGTGGCCTGGTCCAGCCGCTCGTCGGCCAGCCAGGCGCGCAGCGCGTCCTGCACGAAGTGCACGGCGTGGTGGGTGTCGGTCGCGATGTCACCCGCGGGGCGGTCGACCAGGGACAGCACCACGACGTCGGGTGCCAGGTCCGCGATCTCGCCGTGGTTCGCCCACGTCAGCGCCGGGTCGGCCGCGGCGAGCGGGACGGGCCGCCACTCCAGTCGGAACAGCGAGTCCACTGTGGATGGTGTGCCGGCCTCGCGGACGACCAGGGAGTCGATGGTCAGGACCGGGTGGCCGTCGGCGTCGAACGCCTCGATGGCCACCTCACCGGGGGTTCCGGTCGGGCGGGTGCGCACCCGCAGGGTCGTCGCGCCCGGCGCGTGCACGGTGACGCCGCCGAAGGCGAACGGGAGCGCGCCCTCCGGGACGGTGCCGGGTGGGAGCAGCCCGACGGTTTGCAGGGCGGCGTCCAGCAGGGCCGGGTGCGCGGTGAACCCGGCGGCGCGGCGGCGCAGGTCCTCGGGGAGTTCGACCTCGGCGAGCACGTCGTCGCCCAGCCGCCACGCGGTGCGCAGGCCGCGGAACGCGGGTCCGTAGTGGACACCGGCGTCGGCGAAGTCCTCGTAGCGCCCGGTCAGGTCGATCGGCTCGGCCCCTGCGGGCGGCCACTCCCCCGTGCTGTCGGGGAGGCGCCGGGAGGCGGACAGGGTGCCGACGGCGTGCCGGGTCCAGTCCGCCGTGACGTCCCGGCGGGAGTGGATCCCGAAGTCGCGGACGCCGTCCTCGCCGGGCGGACCGACGCGCACCTGCACGGTCACGTCGCCCGACGCGGGCAGCACCAGCGGTGCCTGCACGGTGAGGTCGTCCACGGTGGAGCCGCCCGCGTGGAGGACCAGGTCGACGAACGCCGCGCCGGGCAGCACCACGGTGGAGCCGAGGGCGTGGTCGGCCAGCCAGGGACTCGTGGCCAGGGCGAGGACGCCGGTGAGCACGGTGCCGCCGTCCGCCACCTCGACCAACGCGCCGAGCAGCGGGTGCGAGGAGGGTTCGAGACCCGCCGAGGCGAGGTCGGCGGGACCGGACACGACCGGGCCGAGCCAGTACCGCTCGCGCTGGAAGGCGTAGGTGGGCAACGGGATCCGGCGGGCGGTGGTGTCCGCGAACAACGCCGCCCAGTCCACCGGCGCGCCCTGCACGTGGGCTTCGGCGAGGGACCGGGTCATCCGCTCCGCGCCCCCGTCGTCACGGCGCAGCGAGCCGACGACGATGACGTCCTCGCCCGCGTCCTCGGCGGTGTCGAGCACGGCGGGAACCAGCAGCGGGTGCGGGCTGCACTCGACGAACGTCCGGTAGCCCGAGTCGAGCAGGTCGCGCACCGCCCCGAGGAAGTCGACCGGTTGGCGGGCGTTGGCGAACCAGTAGTCCGCGGTCAGGTCGGCGTCGCGCACCCACTCACCGGTCGCGGTGGAGCGCAACGGGATCCGCGGGGCCCTCGGTCGGATGTCGGCGAGCACGTCGAGCA
>DATMCA010001643.1:0-3720 GCA_035559015.1 Umezawaea sp.
ATCGTGCCGGACCTGCGCGCGGGCAAGACCGTGCTGGTCACGGCCCACGGCAACTCGCTGCGGGCGCTGGTGAAGCACCTCGACGGCATCTCCGACGACGATATCGCGGGCCTCAACATCCCGACCGGCATCCCGCTGCGCTACGACCTGGACGAGGCGCTCCAGCCGATCACCCGCGGCGGCACCTACCTCGACCCGGACGCGGCCGCGGACGCCATCAAGGCCGTCGCCAACCAGGGCCGCTAGACCGGGCCCGGCTCAGACCAGGCCCAGCTCACGGGCGCGCGCTCCCGCCTGGAAGCGGGAGGTGGCGCCCATGGCGGCCATCAGCTCGGCCACGCGGCGGCGGTACGTGCGCAGGGACAGCCCCAGCGCGCGTGCCGCCGCCTCGTCCGTCAGGCCGTCGTTCAACGCCGTGAGGATGCCGGGCGTCAACGGCCGCAGCTCCACCATCGACGCGTCGTGCACCTCCAGCGGGCTGGCGGCCCGCCACGCGGCCTCGTAGAGCGCCTGGATGCCCTGCACCGCCTCCGGGGCCGAGATGACGCTGTAGGACCTCTCACCGCGGGACAGGTCGCCCGCCATGATCACGAACCGGTCGCCGAGCAGCAGCGTCTCGTTCAGGTCGTCCGGGGTGACCCGGACCTCCGCGCCGTGCTCGGCCATCACGTGCGCCTGCTGCGACCACGACGGGTCGAGCATCGCGCTGAGCCGGAACATCTTCCGCAGCCGTCTGAGCCGCTTCGGGTCCCCGGTGGACCGGGCGTTCGTCCTCCACCAGGTGAACAGCGTGTTCGCCGCGCAAGCCAGCTCGTCGACGTCGAACAGGTGACCCGCGCGCTCGAACAGCTCGCGCTCGCCGTGCACCACCTCGATCAGGTCCATGCCCCGAGCATGGCAGCTTCTGGCCACGAGGTGCGGGCGGTGGCAGGTTCCGTCCACCCTGGTGGCATGGACTTGAACGTGAAGAGGATCGGTTACGGCGCGATGCAGCTCGCGGGCCCCGGCGTTTTCGGCCCGCCGAAGGACGCCGACCAGGCCCGTGCGGTGCTGCGCCGCGCGGTCGAGCTTGGCGTCGACCACATCGACACCAGCGACTACTACGGCCCGTACGTCGTCAACGACCTCATCCGCGAGGCACTGCACCCGTACCCCGACAACCTCGTGCTGGTCACGAAGGTCGGCGCCAAGCGCGACGACACGGGTGCCTGGCTGCCCGCGCTGTCGCCCGACGAGCTGCGCTCGGCCGTGCACGACAACCTGCGCCGCCTGCGGGTCGACGCGATCGACGTCGTCAACTTCCGGGTGATGGACGGGGGCTCGTCCGTCCAGGAGGGCTTCTCCGCGCTCGCGGACCTCCAGCGCGAAGGCCTCGTCAAGCACCTCGGAATCAGCAACGCGACCATCGGCCAGCTCGCCGAGGCACGGGCCATCGCGCCGGTGGTGTGCGTGCAGAACCACTACAACCTCGCCCACCGCGACGACGAGGCCCTGGTGGACGAGTGCGCCGCCCAGGACATCGCCTACGTGCCGTTCTTCCCGCTCGGCGGGTTCCAGCCGCTCGACCTGGAACACCTCGAAACGGTCGCCAAGCGGCACGACGCGACCCCCCGCCAGGTGGCCCTGGCGTGGCTGCTGCACCGCTCGCCGAACATCCTCCTGATCCCCGGCACGTCGTCCGTGGAACACCTGGAGGAGAACCTGGCGGCGGGCGGGTTGCGGCTGTCCGAAGAGGACCTCGCCGAGTTCTGAACGCCGGATGGACACGACTGGGTGAACAGCGGCTGGCCGCGTGGCGAACAAGGTGCCCGGAGGGTGTCGCGGGAGTCACGGTTGGCTGTTCCGCTCTAGGCCGCGACCCCCCTGACCTGCCTACACTTCGGACGTGACCGCAACGGGTTACCTCGCACTGGTGGTCGGCATCGTGCTGACCGGCGGCGCGGCCTTCTACGTCGGCCGCGCCACGGTCCGCAAGACTGGCGCGACCACGACCGGACTGACCGTCGCCGACCTCATGGCGATGGTCGTCCAGTCGTCCCACGACGGCATCGTCGTCCTCAACGGCTTCGGCGACGTGGTGTTGAACAACGCCCGTGCCGAGGAACTGGGGGTCGTGCGCAACAACCGCGCCGACGACCGGGCCAGGAGAGCGGCCGAGATCGTCCGCCGGACCGGTGAGGTCGTGCACGTCGACCTGTCGCCGCTGGAGGTCAAGGGCCGGCAGGCCGAGGCCGTCCACGCGCGGGTGAAGGTGCTGACCGAGGGCTTCACCGTCGTGGACGCCTCCGACGAGTCGGAGTCGGTGCGGCTGGAGGCGACGCGGCGGGACTTCGTGGCGAACGTGAGCCACGAGCTCAAGACGCCCGTGGGGGCGCTCGCGCTGCTCGCCGAGGCCGTGCTGGACGCCGTGGACGACGAGGAGCAGGTCCGGAGGTTCAGCGCGAAGATCATGCAGGAGGCGACCAGGCTGGGCACGCTGGTCACCGAGCTGATCGCGCTGTCCCGGTTGCAGGGCGCGGAGAAGCTGCCCGAGTTGACCGCCGTCGAGGTCGACACCGTCGTGTCCGAGGCGCTGGGCCGTTCACGGCTGGGCGCCGAGTCCGCGGGCATCGCGATCAGCAGTGACGAACCGGCCGGTCTGGTCGTCGAAGGCGACCGGATGCTGCTGGTCACGGCGTTGAGCAACCTCCTTGACAACGCTGTCGCCTACTCGCCGCCGGGCAGTCCGGTGTCGATCAGCCGCAGGCTCGTCGACGGGTTCGTGGAGATCGCCGTGACCGATCGCGGCATCGGCATCGCCGAGGACCAGCAGACCCGCGTGTTCGAACGCTTCTACCGCGTCGACCGGGCCCGTTCGCGGGCCACGGGCGGCACCGGGCTCGGCCTGGCCATCGTGAAGCACGTCGCCCTGAACCACGGCGGCGACGTGAAGCTCTGGAGCCTGCCGGGCACCGGTTCGACCTTCACCCTCCGCATCCCGGTGCACCTCGACCAGGTCGACCGGGCCTTGACCCTGCCCGAGCAGGAACTCGCCACAACGCACGGAGGAGAGCTGTGACCAGGGTGCTCATCGTGGAGGACGAGGAGTCCTTCGCCGATCCGCTCGCCTTCCTGCTCCGCAAGGAGGGCTTCACCGCCGCCCTCGCCGCGACCGGGCAGGAGGCGCTGGAGGAGTTCGACCGCAACGGCGCCGACATCGTGCTGCTCGACCTGATGCTGCCCGGCATGAGCGGGACGGACGTGTGCAAGCAGCTGCGCCAGCGGTCCGCCGTCCCGGTGATCATGGTCACTGCGCGGGACAGCGAGATCGACAAGGTCGTCGGCCTCGAACTGGGCGCGGACGACTACGTCACCAAGCCCTACTCGGCCCGCGAGCTCATCGCGCGGATCCGCGCGGTGCTCCGCCGCGGCGGGGAAGCCGAGGAGCTGTTGCCGCAGGTGCTGGAGGCGGGCCCGGTCCGGATGGACGTCGAGCGGCACGTCGTCACGGTCGAGGGCGCCGAGGTGAGCCTGCCCCTCAAGGAGTTCGACCTCCTGGAGTACCTGCTGCGCAACGTGGGTCGGGTGCTCACCAGGGGCCAGTTGATCGACCGGGTGTGGGGCGCGGACTACGTCGGCGACACCAAGACGCTGGACGTGCACGTCAAACGCCTGCGGTCCAAGATCGAGCCCGATCCGTCGGTCCCGAAGCACCTCGTCACGGTCCGCGGTCTCGGTTAC
>DATMCA010001644.1:0-6617 GCA_035559015.1 Umezawaea sp.
CACCAGGGTTATCTGGCGACCGCGGAGGCGGAGTACCGGGACATTCTGGCGGTGCACCTCCGCGTTCTCGGGCCGGAGCACCCGGACACGTTGACGACCCGCGGCGATCTCGCCTGGACCCTGCACCACCAGGGTTATCCGGAGACGGCGGAGGCGGAGTACCGGGACATTCTGGCGGTGCACCTCCGCGTTCTCGGACCCGAACACCCGGACACGCTGGTCACCCGCAACAACCTGGCCTCGACGCTCCGGTTCCGGGGTGACCTGGTGACCGCGGAAGCCGAGTACCGGGACATCCTCGCCGTTCGCGAACGCGTTCTCGGACCCGAACACCTCGACACCCTGACGACCCGGAACCACCTCGCCTCGACGTTCCACAAACGGGGGCGGCTGGCGGACGCCGAGGTCGAGTACCGGGACGTGCTGGCGATCCAGCGGCGCGTCTTCGGGCCCGAGCACCCGCACACGCTGCTCACCCGCAACAACCTGGCCTCGACCCTGCGCAGCCGGGGTGATCTGGAGATCGCGGAAGCCGAGTACCGGGACATCCTCGCCCTCCGCGAGCGAGTGCTGGGGCCGGAGCACCCCGACACGCTGACCACCAGGAACATCCTGGCGTGGGTCATCTCCCGGAACAAACCCGTGCCGCGGGTGGACGGCGTGGAGGAGGGCGGGTGAGTGCCCGCCGGCCAACCACGGCGGCGCCCGCGGGCGGCAGGTCAGGGCCTCCGCGGACACCCGCCGACAGGCGCGGAGCGCGACTCCCGGGCCGGTGATCGTCGCGGCGAACGGTCGGTCGAGCGCGACCATCGACACCCAGGCCCGAGGCGCCGGGGAATAGTGCGATTAATACACCAACTAATTCGCACGTCAAGCATTCTCGGACGGGCTGGATACTCACACTTTCGTATGACATTCATTCCGGCGGACGTGCGACGATTGGGGTCGTTGCTCTGATCGGGTGATGCGCCTTCGGGTGTGCCGGTTCATAAAGGTGTTAATCCCCAATCGTCCCGTGATAAGCCGAGGCGAACAGGCGTCGACCGCTTGCCGTCGTCCGGTCGCCGTTCGGCGGAAAGGTCATCGGGGAGTTGGCGGAGGTATCCGGGCTCGTGCATCATGGGCGCTGGACCGGTGGTCAATCCCGACAGTCGTGAATGCACGCCGATCAACCGAAAAAGACGCGACCCCCTGATGTCAGCAGAGGGCCGCGTCCACAACGTTGTCCCCAAGCACTATTTGAGGAATCAACATGGTCATCCTAAGGCCGGACACCCCGGAGCCGCACGACGGCGAAGCGGTGGCCGTTCGGCACTGCCTCGTCCTCGCCTGGCCCGACCGCGGTGCGTCGGTGGCCCCTCCGGGGCGCCGCGCCGAGTCGGTCCGGCTCCGCCGAGCCCCCGTTCGACCCCGGCCGGTGTCCGGCCGCCACCGCGCGGTCGCTCCCGCGCCGGCGCCGTCCACCCTCGTCGGGGAGGTGCTCGACGGGTGGGGCACCACGGTGCGCGCCTCGGTCGTCCTGGCGGTGGCGCTCGCCGGAGCCGCGTTGTCGCTGTTCGCGGCCTTCGGGGCCGGGGGAGTGGCGCCGCTCGCAGCGCTGGTGGTCGTGCATCAACGCCTCTGCTGCCACCGCCGCGGCGAGAGGGGTTCGTCCACGCGGTCGCCAAGGCCGGGGAACGACGGGTAGGGCGGTCCGCGGTCGTGCGCCGTCGGGCCGGGCAGCCGCCCGTGCCGGCGGTCGGCTCACCACGTTCGCGCAGGTCGCGGCGGCTGATGCCGGGAGCGGCGCACGACCGGATCCCCCGCACGCCCGTCGACATTTCGGAGGGAAATCATGCCTTCGGTGAACTCGCCCGCCGTGAACCCTATTTTTGCGGATCGCGATGCCTCCCCGATTTCCGGGAAACCCGGAACGAATAGCTCTGCCCGTCAGGTGGCCGGATCGTCGACGGAGAGGATTTCACTTTCCGCGGGGCGCTCGACGTCCCCGTGGTCGCATGAATGTGCGTCGCCGAATCAGGTGATTATTCCCTCGTGGTATCCCACGATAGGAGTCGGCCTCCGTTGCCGGTCGACCGTTTTTGTCCCACGATCAATCGCGGTAACCGTGATCATGACACGCCGGGGGTGCTCATGGACGTCAGCGCGCAACAGGGTGGAAGCACGGCGGGACTGCCGGGGGCGGGATGGCGCAGGGCCCGCTCCTGCGGATCGGACGGCGGCAACTGCGTCGAGGTCAACTCGGCCGCCGTCGGGGTCGTCGGCGTGCGCGACACCAAGCTGCCGCCGGGCGGCCGTCCGCTGGTGTTCCCCGCGCGGCGGTGGCGGGGCTTCCTGCTGGCTGCGCACGACGGGCGCTTCGACCGCTGATGGGCCGCCGGTCCGGGGTGGACGGTCGCGGAAGGACCGCGAACCCCTGACCGGCGGCCGGATGACGGCGTGCCGCGGCACGGGGGCGATCCCGTGACGCGCCAAGCCCCGCCCCGGCGAGCGCCCGCGACCACGAAGGCCGGGCGCAGCCTGGGCGCCCGGATCAAGGCCGAACGCGGCGCGCTCAGCCAGACGGCGCTGGCGGAGAAGCTCGGGTGGTCGCAGTCGAAGATGCAGAAGATCGAGTCCGGGGTGTCGCGGGTCGAGTACACCGACCTGATGAAGATCATCGACGTGCTCGGCGTCACCGCCGAGGTGAACCGCGCCATGATCGCCGACCACTCCGCGGACAACCGGCCGCGGCGTCCACGCGGGACGAACTCGCCGCGCTACTTCCACCGCTTCCTGACGTTCGAACAGGAAGCGGAGCGGGTGCGCGCGTGGAGCCAGGGGCAGATTCCGGGAGTCCTCCAGTCCGACGCCTACATGGTCGCCGTGCTCGACTCGCCGGACGTCAGGAGGACGACCGAGCTGATCCGCATCCGGGGGGAGCGGCGCGAGGTCTTCCGGTCCAACCCCGGCGCGGAGCACACGTACATCATCGGCGAGTCCGCCTTCACCAACGTCCGGCGGAGCAGTCCGGGAGCCGTGGTGGTCGACCAGGTCGACCACCTGGTCGCGCTCCTGGACACCCTCCCCACCCTGCGGGTGCACCTGCTCCCGCACTCCGCGCCCCTGCGGTACATGCTGCCGGACTTCACCCTGTTCTCCCTGCCCGACCGGCTCCAGGCCCGGCTGTACGTCGAGATCGCCGAGGACGCGATGTACCTCGACGACGCGCACCGGGTCGCCGCGCACGAAAGGAAGTTCGAGGAGTTGCTGGCGGTGTCGCACAGTCGCGAGGACACGCGGGCGTGCCTCCTGGACCTCCTCGTCCGGCTCAAGGGAGAGAGGCCGACCGAGTGACCCGCGCCGCGGCGGCACCACCGCGAACTACTTTCGTCCTGGGCAGGGAAAGGGCACTGCGGAAGGGGAATCGTGACCGAGCCGGATGACCGGGTCTACCCGCCGCGCGACGTGGACCTGGAACGGCCCAGCGTCGCGCGGGTGTACGACTACTACCTGGGCGGCAGCACCAACTGGGCCGTCGACCGGGAGTTCGGCGACCGCGTCCTGGCCGAGTTCCCCCTCGTGCGCGACATCGCGTTGGCCAACAGGCTGTTCCTGCACCGCCTGGTGCGCCACCTGGTGGTGAGCCGCGGCATCCGCCAGTTCGTCGACGTCGGCTCCGGCGTGCCGACCATGGGCCACGCGCACCAGGTCGCCGACGAGGTGGCCCCCGGTGCCGTGCGGGTCGTCTACGTCGACCACGAACCCGTTGCCGTGGCCCATTCCCGCATCCTGCTGGAGGACCACGGCGACGCCACCCGCCACGCGGCGATCCAGGCCGACCTGCGCGACCCGGACGACCTCTGGCGGCGGGTGCTGGCGACGAACGTCATCGACCCCGAGCAGCCGATGGCCCTGCTGCTCATCGCGGTGCTGCACGTCCGCCAACCGGACCCCGCCACCGACCAGGACATCGGACCGGCCGCCGTCGCCCGCTACCGGGACCTGCTCCCGCCGGGCTCCTACCTCGCCCTGTCCCACCTCACCGACGACGACGTGCCCCCTGACGTGCGCACCAGGCTCGCCCGCCTCAAGCAGCTCTACGACGCGGCGGGCAACCCGGTGATCTGGCGGACCAGGGAGCAGATCGCGACGCTGTTCGGCGACTTCGACATGGTCGACCCCGGCCTGGTCTGGACCCCGCTCTGGCACCCGGAGAACTCCAGCGCGTCGGCCCGGACGGTCGCCTTCGACTCCCCGAACGGATCCGCGGTCCTGGCGGGGGTCGCGGTGCGGAGGTGACCGCTCAGAGGTCCCCGGCTCGCTGGTAGAGGTTCCGCACGGCGTCGGTGAAGGCCGCACCGTTGAGGTCGACGGTGGTGCCGTCCTCGGCGACCGTTCCCCTGCTGGTGACGGAGAAGATGGTTCCCGTTCCGGTGGCGCGGTCGAAGTTCCTCAGCCACGGGCCGCCGCTGGAGCCGCCCGCCATGTCGCAGGAGGACTGCCACGCCGAGTACACGGAGTTGGTCCTCAGGGTGGAGGGCAGCGCGCAGGACACCAGGGACTCGCCACGGGCGAGCCGCGACACCGGGTAGCCGAGGATCGTCGTGTCCACCGGGGACGGCACCGGCTCGAACGAGATGTCCTGCGTTCCCGCGACATCGGCGACGTGGGCGCCGTTCACCGGGTCCACCGCGATCACCGCGTCGTCGTCCAGCGCGCTCGACGGGCCGCGGTACGTGTCGGGCCAGGCGAACGCCCGGACCGGGAACACGCCGTGGGGTCCCTCGCCGTCGTGGTAGCCGGGCACGAACACGACGTTGGAGACCTTGATCGGGTTGTCCCACCGGTCCAGGCCGCCGTTGACGCAGTGGCCAGCCGTGAGCGCGACGTCCCTGCTGGACGAGGGAACCACGGTCGCCGTGCAGGACGCGTCACCACCGGGCGTCAGGGTGAGGAACAGCCGCCCGACGCCGGGCGGCACCGCACCGCCCCAGACCGTCGCGGTGGTCTCGGCGGGCGAGAGCCGGTCGTCCGAACCGAGGTCCGCGATCCGCTCCGGCGTCCAGTGCGACAGCGCGGCGGCCCGATCGGCCTCGTTCACCGTGGTCACCACGGTCCCGTCGGCGGTCGCGTTCGCGGGCACGGTCGTCAGCGCCAGCAGGACGCCGACGATCGTGAGCGTCGCGGCGGTCCGCGCAGTGGTCGAAGTCATGCACAGTGGACGCGTCGGGCACGGGGGAGGTTGTGCGACTTGATCAAGTAGCCCGGATCCGTCCACCGGGGCCGGACCGGTCCCGTGCTGTTCGACCAGGTCACCGGGACGGGTCAGCCGCCCTCCGCGCGGCGCTCGCGGAAGGCGATCATGTTCATCCGGTTGCCGCACCGGACGGTGCAGAACCGCTTGAGACCGTTGCGGGACAGGTCGAGGACGAGCCCGGCGCAGTCGTCGGCCTCGCAGATCCGCAGGCGGCCCATCTCGTTCATCCGGATCACGTCGATCAGCGCCAGGGCGGCTTCCACGCGCAGCCGTTCGGCGAGCGGGGCTTCCGGCTCGGTGGCGTGCATGTGCCAGTCCAGCGAGTCGTGCCGCACGAGGTAGGGGAGCGCCTTGGCGTCGCGCAGCATCTTGTTGACCGCTTCGACTGCGTCGTCCCGGTCGAGGGTCCACACGTGCCTCAGCAGGGCGCGGGTGCGATGGACGTCGCGCAGCTCCGCCTCGTCGTGGTCGATGCGCCCGGTGTAGGGGTAGCGGCCCAGGAGTTCCGCGAGCTGCTCGACCGTGGCCAGCTCGTCCTCACCGCTGCGCGACGCCGACGGGTCGGTGTTGCCGAGCACCACGACGAAGGCGAGGGACTCCTCCGTGTCAGGGGCGAAACGCAAATTGACTCCTTACCGAGACCGGCCTAGCGTCAGGGGCGTACGTCAGGTTAGGGCATGACACGGCTCGGAGCGGGGAGACAGGCATGAGGGTTCCGCCGACGTCCGCGGGTTTGATCGCGGCAGCGGTCTCGTTCATCTCGTTCGGGACGTCCGGGGCGTTCGTCAAACCGCTGCTGGAGGCGGGCTGGTCCCCGGCCGCCGCCGTCACGGCCCGCGCGCTGATCGCCGGGCTCGTGCTCCTGCCGTTCGTCGTCCGGTCGCTGCGCGGTCGGTGGGCCGTGCTCCGGCAGGCGCGGTGGCCGGTGCTCGGCATGGGCGTCGTCGGCGTGGCGATCACCCAGGTCCTCTACTTCGCCGCCATCCAGCGCATCCCGGTGGCGACCGCGCTGCTCATCGAGTTCCTGGCCCCGCTGCTCCTGGTCGGGTTCACCTGGGCGGTCAGCAGGCGGATGCCCGCCCCCGTCGTGCTGGTCGGCTCGGTCCTCGCGGTCGCCGGCCTGGTGCTCGTGATCGGGCCCGGCGCGATCCAGGCCGTCGATCCGATCGGCCTGGCGGCGGCGTTCGGCGCGGCCATCGGGTGCGCCGTGTACTTCACGATCGCCGCCCGCCCCAACAACGGCCTCCCCCCGGTCGCGCTGGCGGGCGCCGGAATGCTGCTGGCCGTGCCCGTCGTGGCGCTCACCGGCGCGGTCGGCCTGCTGCCGTTCACGGCCACCTTCGGCGACGTCCCCCTGTTCGACCTCACCGCGCCGTGG
>DATMCA010001645.1:0-2004 GCA_035559015.1 Umezawaea sp.
GTTGCGGCGTCCCGACGGCGCTCCGCGGCATCACGTCCTGGACCGTCACGATCCACTGGTTGTACTGACGCCGGTTCTTGAAGATCTTGATGGATGGCGCCGCGCTTTTGCTCACGACGGCCGCGATGCCCGCCGACGGACCCGCGGTCGGTCCGTTCGGACCGAGGGTGCTGGGACCGCCGATGCCGGCGCCCGGGCCGCCGAACGCACTCTGGCCGCGACCTGTCTCGTTCGGTCCGGGGACGGGTGGGCCGGTGGCGCCCGCGGCGCCCGGCAGCCCCGGCCGCGTCGTCGTCGTCATCGTCAATCCTGGCTGGGCCTGCAAATCGAGCGGCGACAGATACCGGAACTCGCCATTGGTGATCGGATCCTTGTATTTCTTGCGCAGGAACTTCTCGCGGAGCAGCACCTCGACGCTGGGGGGGAACGCGTTGGCGTACTTCCGCTGGTACAAGGCCACCGCCCGCGCATACTGCCCGGCCCTGAAGATGAGCTCGGCTTCCTTTTCGCGCTGGACCGACTGTTTCCAGACCGGGACGACCAGCGTCCAGACGATGCCCATGATGGCGATGCCGGCCAGCAGCACCGCCATCGCGTATCCCGCATCGGGCCGCGTCCGCCGTCCGTGTTGACCCGCTAAATGCATGACGCTATTCTCGTTAGCGCGTTGAAAGCCATGATAGCACCCGCCACGTCCCTGCTCCGCCGGCCGGTTCCGGCCATCCTGTCGCGGCGGGCGCTGATCGCCCTCGGACTCGCCGCTGCCTTCGCCTCGGCGGGCTGCGACAAGGTTCCGCTGACCGCGCCCACCGGGTCGACGGTGACCCTCTTCAGCAATACGACGATCGTCCCGGTCAATGGGGCGGCGGACATCACCGCGACCGTCATCGAATCCGGGGGCACGCAGGTCCAGAACGGGACGCTGGTCACGTTCACGACCACGATCGGCCAGATCGATCCGGCTGAGGCGCGAACGCATGACGGCAAGGCCACCGTGCGCCTGCTCGCCGGCGGCAGATCGGGGCGGGCCGTGGTTCGCGCGTTTTCAGGCGGGATCACCTCGGGCGATCTGTCGGTGGACATCGGCGGCGCCGCCGCCGGCTCGATCAACCTGACCGCCAACCCGTCGAACGTGCCGGCCTCTGGCGGCACCAGCGCGCTGCTCGCGGTGGTCTTCGACGCCGATGGCAACCGCCTGCCGGGGGTTTCGGTCTCGTTCACGTCGACCGCAGGGGCGTTGTCGTCGACCGTCGTCATCACCAACAGCCAGGGCGAGGCGGCCACCACCATTACCACCAACCGCGACGCCACCGTCACCGCGTCGACCGGCGGGTCGAGCGGCACCGGCGGCCGTGCGGCGGTCACCGCGACCGTGAACATCACGGCGTCGGCGCTGCCGACCGTGACGATCACCCCGACGGGGACACCGGTGGCCGATTCGCCGACGACGTTCACCATCGCAGCCGCGGCCACCGCTCCGGCGACGGTCCGTTCGGTGACCGTGGACTTCGGCGACCGCACCGTTCAGACGTTCGGGAACACGACCTCGGTGGCCCACACCTATCGCAGCAGCGGGACGTACACGGTCACCGCGACGGTCGAGGACACCAACGGCGGCCGCAGCACCGGATCGACCGTGGTCGTCGTGCAGGAATCCTCGCCGCTGGTGTCGCTGACCGTCACTCCGCCGACCACCACGACGGGACAGATCGTCACGTTCACCGCGGCCGTGACGCAGCTGCCGACCAACGTGCAGGTCCAGTCGGTGAGCTTCGACTTCGGCGACGGCAATGCCCGGGAGCTGCAGAGCACCACGACGACGCATATCTACGGCGTCTCCGGCAACTTCCTGGCACGGGCCACGGTGCGTCTCAGCAACGGACAGACGCTGGAGGGTCAGGCCGCGGTCCGCGTGAATTGAGGGAGTCCCTTCGACGTTCGAGGCGGCGCCGGAGCTCCCGGGCCGCCTCGAACGTGTGCCGCTGCCGTGCTACGACGCCTTCT
>DATMCA010001646.1:0-2631 GCA_035559015.1 Umezawaea sp.
CTGCTGCTCGGGCTCGCCACCCAGTACGTCGCCGCGCCGTTCGCCCTGCTCGGCTTCTCGGCGATGGTGCTGGCGGACGACGTGCACCCGGTCGCCGTGTCCGGAGTTGACCTGCGCTGGACGCTGTCCCTCGCGACCTCAGCGACCCGGCGACCGAGCGCCGCCCTGCGCGCGCTGCTGGCCATGGTGGACCAGCACGTGCGGACTAGTCCTTGAACAGCCTGCGGCCCGCGGCCGCCGAGATCACCAGGACCACCACCGAGAACCCGAGCAGGGCGAACGGCGCGGCGACGTACTGGGTGGCGAGCCCGAGCAGCAGTACCGGAACAGCCAACCCCAGGTAGCCGGCGAGGAACAGACCGGCCAGGGCCTCACCGCGCGAGGTGGGCGAGGACAGCGCGGCCACCGTCGAGATCGAGCCCTTGAACAGCACGCCCATGCCCGCGCCCGCGGCCGCCCCGCCGACCAGGAACAGCGGCAGGCTCGACGCGAACAGCGCCGCGGTCACGACCGCGAGCCCGACGCTCATCGTGCCGGTGCCGATGGCCAACTGGTGGCGGGTCCGCTTGCGGCGGAACAGGATCTGCGTCGACGCGGCGGAGCCGAACACCAGGAACGCCACCGCGCCGGCGAGGGCGCGCGACGGCAGGTGCAGCGTGTTCGCGACGAACGCCGGGGCCAGCGAGGTGAACAAGCCCAGGGTGGCGAAGGAGGCGAACGCGGCAGCGCCCGCGGCGAAGTAGTGCGCCCTGGCCAGTTCCGGCACCGAGACCCGCTGCGGGTGGTAGGTCCGGGACTCGACCGCGACGGTCTCCGGCACGAGCGCGACGAGACCGGCGCTCACCACCAGCAGCACCAGGAACACCGCGTAGGACGTGGTCAGCGGGCCGGTGACGTACTGCGCCAGGAGGCCGGAGACGAGCGTGCCGAGCCCGAGCCCGCCGAGGTTCGCCGCCGTGGCCACGAGTTCGGCCCGCCCCAGCCCGGCGCGCGGTCGGTGGGACGCGTGCAGTTCGGACAGGTAGGCGGTGGCGGTCGCGGTGATCATGCCGACGCCGACACCGGTCAGCAGCCGGGCGATGAACAGCTCCGGCACGGTCGTGGCGACCAGGAACAGCACGGCCGCCGCGGCTTCCAGCAGCAGCGCGGGCACCAGGACCTTCCGCCTGCCGACCCAGTCGCTGACGTGGCCCGCGAGGAACAGGCTGAACACCACGCCGACCGCGTACGCGGCGAAGAGGATCGTCACGACGAACGAGGAGAAGTGGTCGCGCTGCTGGTAGAGCACGTAGAGCGGGGTCGGCACGGTAGAGAACGCCATCGCGACGAGGAACGCGGTCGCGACGACCCAGAACCCGCCGCCCGCGCCGAGCAGCGGTCGGGTCGACGCCGTGCGCCGGGTGAGCACCGTGGCCGGGTTGGACATGACTGGAGCCTCCTGCGGAGCGTGATCGGTCTGGGTCGAGAGTGCGCCCGCCCGTTCATCACGTCCAACGACACTTGGTGCTGCCATTGATGCGGATTGGTGATAACCGCAGCTCAGGCTGCTGGTGAGAGTCGGCGTATGGGCGCGATCACAGCTCCTGATGCCTGTCCTGCTCGGCGTCGGAAACAAACTTACCGACCAGTTCGCTGGGATATGGTTGGACGGTGGTGAACGACGACCCGCTGGACGATCCCCTGCTCACGACCTTCGGTCACCTGATCGAGGTGTCGGGCAGGCTCCAGCGCTCGCTCGGGCAGGTGCTCGACGAGCGGGTGTCGTTGCCGATCGGCTGGCTCGAAGTGCTGCTCCGCCTGTCCCGCTCCGAGGACGGGCAGCTCGCGATGGGCGTGCTGGCCGAGCAGATCGTCCTGACGACCGGTGGGGTGACCCGGTTGATCGACCGCATGGAGAAGGCGGGGTACGTCGAGCGCCGCCCGTGCCCCGACGACCGCAGGGTGCTGTACGCGGGCATCACCGACGCCGGGTCGGCCAGGCTCCACGAGGCCGCCGGGGTGCACGTCGAGGGGCTGCGCCAGACGTTCGGCGTGTTCACCGCCAAGGAACTCGCCACGTTCGACCGCCTGCTGGTCAAGCTCAGGGCCGTCAGCTAGGCGCCTCCGCACCACCGGGGCAAGTGGTACACATTTGAACTAGTTGACAACCGGGCTTCCGCGCGGCACTGTTTTAGTCATTGACGTTGATATCTGACTTATCAGTGATTGGAGCGGGTCATGGACAGGCGCAGTCTCCTGGCGGCAGGCGGAACCACCCTCGGGGCATTGGCGATCAGCGCGGTGGCGGGCAGCGCCACCGCGGGCGCGGCGACCGGTGACGGCTTCTGGCACGGCACCGAGCAGGAGCGAAGGAACCTGAAGACGTTCGACGAGTTGGACTTCGACGTCTTCACCAACCAGAAGTGGACCAGGCTGGGCGAGAGCCACGACAGGGACATCCGCGTCCACTGGCCGGACGGCCACTACACCGACGGCATCGACAAGCACATCTCAGACCTGAAGTTCCTGTTCGTCTTCGCCCCGGACACCAACATCCGCGTCCACCCCATCAAGATGGCCTCCGGCGACCTGACCTCCGTCACCGGCATCATGAAGGGCACCTTCACCCGCCCCATGCCGTTGGCCGACGGC
>DATMCA010001647.1:0-5318 GCA_035559015.1 Umezawaea sp.
ATAGCCGACCTTGTATGTTCTCATCCTGTTCCTTCCTGACGGGGGGTTCCGTGGCCGGAGCGGGTCGGGCTCCGGTGGTCTCGAAGGCGATCTCGCAGCTGAGGGTGCGAGCTGAGGGTGCGATGGACCGGGCAGCGGTCGGCGATCTCGACCAGCCGTTGGCGGTCCTCGTCCATGAGCGGACCCCCATGGTGATTTCAAGCCGGATGCGGCTGAGCATGCCGATCCGCTGCTCGGTCTGGACGCAGTCCTCGGCATGGACGCGGTCGTGCCACAGACGGACGGTGGTGCGGTCTAGTGGCACGCCCTTACGGTCGGCGTACATCCGCAACGTCATCGGGGTACACGCGCCCGAGAGCGGCGAGCAGCAACTCGTAGGGGTTGGGTCAGGCGTCGGCTCCGCCGACCGACACCGCTCGTCCGCGGTGGGACTGTCGTGGCCGGCGCTGATGCGCTGGGTTTAGGTGGCCGTCCCGGCATCGGTGACTACGACGCCTCCCGCGGTCAACCAGCGG
This sequence comes from Umezawaea sp., assembly GCA_035559015.1. Classification (GTDB taxonomy): domain Bacteria; phylum Actinomycetota; class Actinomycetes; order Mycobacteriales; family Pseudonocardiaceae; genus Umezawaea. The sequence continues at coordinate 516 of DATMCA010001647.1, forward strand.
AGCGACCGCCGGTCGGGCAGGTAGGGCTCGGCCCACGCGGTGACGAGCCGGGTGACGCGGCGCGCCTGATGCAGGTCGCTGCCGGCGCGGTCGACCCGGTCGAGCGCCACGAACGACTTGCGGTGACGGCCTGCGGCGAAGACTCGGCTGGCCTCGTGTGCGGACACGACCGGGTCGGTGGGGGAGTGCAGAACGAGTACCGGTACCCGTGTCGGCATCGGTGCAGCCACGCCGACCCCAACCGCGCCATCACGCCCCGCGACTTGCCGTTAACGCAATGGGCTCTCAGCCGGTGAGCCGGTCCACGAAGCACCACCGCCAGCTCTCTCCCGGCTCGGCCGAGCGCATCACCGGATGCCCAGTGTCCTCGTAGTGCGTGTGTGCGTGGCGCTCCGGCGAGGAGTCGCAACAGGCGACGTTGCCGCAGGTCAAGCAGGTCCGCAGATGCACCCAGGCGATGCCGAGGGCGGCGCAGGCCGGGCACTGGCCCGGCGTCTGCGGGGCGATGTCGGGAGGCGCGAGCCGCAGGTGGTCGCAGTCGCCTTCCCGGGCGAGCAGCGGGTCGTGCTCGCCGCGCAGTCGGTCACGTTCACGCTGGCTGTAGTCCAGAGTTGACTCCTCAACGTCCAGTATGGTCAACACCTGCACGACCACCTCGTGCGGCACGGTGCCGGTGTTGCGCGCCGTCAATACGCGGCCACGCTCGGCGTCGATCATCAGTCGACGCCGGCGGGCGTAGGTCTCGGTCGGGGTCTCATCGGTGCCGGATCCCAGCTGCTCCCAGGCCACGAACTCGCGGTACTCCAGGCGGCGCCGGATCTGCCCGGAGACGTTGTGCGGGTCCGCCTCGTCGAGGGCCTCGAGGGCGGCCAGCCCGGCCTGCGACGCCTGGTTGAGCAGCTCGGCGCGAGCCAGTGCGTCCGCCGCCGGGTCCGGTGCCGGCACCCGCAGCCGGCGGGCCAGCCAGGGCAGCGAGAACCCCTGCAGGAAAAGCGTGCCCGCGGTGACCGTGAACGCGATCAGCAGCAGCACGTCGCGGTGTGGCGTGTCCTCTGGAATCAGGAACGCTGCGGCCAGCGTGACCACCCCGCGCATGCCCGCCCAGGCGACGATCATGGTGCAGGACAGCGGGGTGGTCGGCTCGCGCAGGAACGACACACGCGTCGCGAACACCCACACCACGCGCAGCACGATCACGCCTACCAGCACCGCCGCGCAGATCAGCAGCACCTGGACGAAAGGCAGGTTGCCGGCCAGCACGTCCGCGATGATCCACCTGGCCTGCAGTCCGATCAGCAGGAACACCGCGCTCTCCAGCAGGAACGCTATGCTGCTCCAGTTGGTGCGCTCGGTGATGCGGGACTGCGCGGTCTGCAGGATCGGGGCCTTGTGCCCGAGCAGCAGTCCGGCCACCACTACCGCGATCACCCCGCTAGCGTGGATCTCCTCGGCCGCAATGTACGCGGCGAACGGGGTGACGAAGGACAGGCCGCTGTCCAGCAACGGGTCGGTCAGCCGGCGGCGCACCCGGGCCACCACGAACGTCACCGCCAGCCCGACCACCAGCCCACCGCCGGCCGCGATCAGGAAGTCCAGCCCTACTGCGGCGACCGAGATCGTGGCGGCGAGCGCGGTGCGCAGCGCGACGAGGGCGGTCGCGTCGTTGAATAGCGACTCGCCCTCCAACACGGTCACGATCGACCGGGGTAGCCCGATCCGGCGCCCGATCGCGCTGGCCGCCACCGCGTCCGGTGGGGCGACCACGGCGCCGGTGGCGAACGCGGCCCACCAGGGCAGCGTGGGCAACAGCAGGTGCACCAGCACCCCGATCCCGAGCGTGGTGAACACCACCAGACCGACCGAGAGCATCAGGATCGGCCGCCGATTGGCCTTGAATTCGACCAGGGAGGTGTTCAGCGCACTCGAGTAGAGCAGGGGCGGCAGCAGCCCGACCAGCACCACCTCGGCAGGCAGCTGAACCTCGGGCACGAACGACAGGTAGGAGGCCACGATCCCGACCGCGATCAGTACCAGCGGCGGAGCCAGGTTGAACCGCCGGCACAGCCCGGTCACGGTGAGCACCGTGGTGGCCAGTGCCACCAGCTTTAATGCGATGTCCACCCGGACATCTTCGTCCGGGCCGGCCGGATTATCCGCGGCGGATTCGCAGTACCGCCGAGTCCACACGGGGCGGCGGGCGAAGGCGCGCTGCGGCAGCGCCGGGCCGAGCTCGAGGCGGTAACGCCGGGCGCTGCGGCTGGTATCCGAGCGGTCGGCCAGCCGCCGTGCCGCGGCCCGCTGCAGCACCAGGTCGGCCGAGATCATCCGATCGCCGGCCAGCAACCGCCGGAACAGATGGTTTCCTACAGGGACCGGTCCCTGCGTTCCGCAGTTGATGGTGGATCCTGGGACATGTCTGGGCGGTGTATGCAGGTCAGCGGCTCGCGCCTAGCGTTCCACCGCGGGAACTCCTAGTACACGAATCGCCCACGCCAGGTTGATTGACGTGGCTGGATAGCGATACGGTCTGGGACATGTTTCTGCGGGAGGTGAAGCGAGAGAACCGCAACGGCACCCAGGTGTCCTACCTGCAGCTGGTCCACAACGACTGGGACCCCGCGGCCCGCACCTCCCGCACCAAGATCCTCTACAGCTTCGGCCGGACCGATCAGGTCGATACCGCCGCGATCGAGCGGCTGATCGTGTCGCTGTCGCGGCTGCTCGACCCGGCGGCGGCGTTGAGGGCCACCGCCGGGTCGGAGATGCGCTTCCTCTGCTCGCGCCCGTGGGGCGGTACCGACGTGCTCGACGGGCTGTGGCGCCGGCTGGGCATCGGCACGGTGATGACCAAGCTGCTGGCCCGCCGGCGGGTTACCTCGCCGTTCGAGCGGGTGCTGTTTGGGCTGGTCGCCAACCGGGCGCTAGCCCCGTCGTCGAAGCTGGCCGCCGCGGACTGGATCACCCATGACGTGCACATCGACGGGTTGCCCGAGGTCAGCGACGATGTCTGCTACCGGGCGATGGACTGGCTCCACGACGTGCGCGACCACCTGGAACGTGCGGTGTTTCACCAGGTCGCGAACCTGCTCAACCTCGAGGTCGACCTGCTGTTCTTCGACACCACCTCCACCTACTTCGAACTGGACGACCCCGACGAACCGGTGGCCCGCGACGACCACGGCCACCCCCTCCCCGACAACTCCGTCACCCCCGACGACGGCGGGGACGACGGCGGGGAGAACCGGGTCGGGTTCCGGACCTACGGCAAGTCCAAGGACTCCCGCGACGACCTGCCCCAGATCGTGATCGGGATGGCCGTGACCCGGGACGGGATCCCGGTGCGGGTGTGGTGCTGGCCCGGCAACACGAACGACTCCGCGTTGATCCGCCAAGTCAAGGACGACATGCGGGACTGGACCCTGTCGAAGATCGTGTGGGTCGCCGACCGCGGGTTCTCCTCCGAGACCAACCGCCGCTACCTGCGACAAGGCGATCACGCCTACATCATCGGGGAGAAGCTGCGGTCGGACTCCCCGGAGATCAAGGCCGCCCTCTCGCGGCAGGGCCGCTACACCGAGATCGCGGAGAACATGCGCGTCAAGGAGGTGAAGGTCTCCGAGACCGAGCGGTTCGTGATCTGCCACAACCCCGACGCCGCCGAGCGCGACGCGCACATCCGCGCCCAGTTGGTCGCCCAGCTCGGCGAGCTGATCGCCGGATCCGACACCCTCTCGGTCGGTAAGCGCGGCGAGCTGCGCGGGAAGATCTCGACCAAGCCCGGACTGAACCGGTACCTGCGCATCACCCCCGGCGGGCTGCTGCGCATCGATAAGGCCAGGATGAAGACCGAGGCCAACCTCGACGGGAAGTACCTGCTGCGCTGCTCCGACCCGCACCTGTCCGCCGCCGACATCGCGCTGGGCTACAAGCAGCTGCTGGAGGTCGAACGCGGCTGGCGGGACATGAAGCAGATCCTCGATCTGCGCCCGGTCTACCACCGCCTCGAAGAACGCATCCGCGCTCACGTCGTGCTCTGCTGGCTCGCGCTGCTCCTGATCCGCATCATCGAGACCCGCACCGACCAGACCTGGCACCACGTGCGCCGTCACCTCGACCGGCTCCACGCCGTCACCTTCACCGGCCCCACTGGGACCTTCCGCCAGCGCACCGACCCCACCAAGCCCCAGAACGACCTCTACGCCCGGCTCGATCTCCCCCTCCCCAAGAAGATCATCGAGATCAGCGCCGCAGAGTGCTGACCAGGCACAACGCCACTGCCTAGTAACACACATGCGACGCGTACCCTCCTGCATTCCTGCAGGTCAACGCGACAATCCGCGTACTAGACGCTCACCTCAGCTGCGGAACGCAGGACAGGAGCGCGTAGCGTGCCTCCACGAACACGCGGCCGCCGTTGACGGGTCGCAGTAGGCGGAGCCGGCCCTGGTAGCCGAGCGCCCGCCAACCGGCGATCGCCGTCTCGTTCATGTAGGCCACCGTGCTCTGCGTGCTCGCGATCATGGCGGATGACTCCTGAACGTGTCGTGAGGGGACGCTGGGGGCGTGTCCGGATCGAGCGGGCGGGGGTGCGGTCAACCAATTCGCAGGGCGGTGACCTGCCAGGCGATCGGCTGGTCGGGGAACAGGTCGAGTCGGGCGACCAGCGCGCCGATGTGCTTGCCGTGGCGGTAGGTGGCGCTCAGCTCAGCCCCAGAAGAATGCGGTTGGGACATCCGGGTTGGACCGATCAACGCGACGGACGGTCCGCGGGTAGCTCCGGCGCCGCCCAGGTGTGCCGTGAGG
>DATMCA010001648.1:0-13593 GCA_035559015.1 Umezawaea sp.
CTGCGCCTACCGCGCCACCGCCCGAAACTGGCGCTCGTGCTGGGCCTGTTCGCGGTGTCGACGCTGCTGCTGGTCGCGTGGACGATCGCCGTGGCCTTCGGCGCGACCACCCTGCAACCGGTCGTGATCGGCTGGATCAGCGCGCTCGTCGGCGGGAGCGTCGTGGTGCTGGGCGGCCACCACCGCTAGAGGTCGCGGCGCACCAGGACGTGCGGTGGCGCGTGCCGGTCGAGCGCGGCACCGATCTCGTCGAAGAGCGGGACGAAATCACCGTGCCGAACCCGCCCGACCTCGTCACCGGGCACCGCGATCCGAACCCGGAACGCGCGCCCGCTGTCGTGATCACCCCGCGCCTCGGACCGACTCATCACCACCGTGGCCACCACCGCCCACGGAACGTGCTCACGCGGCACACCGCCGAAGTAGATCCCCGCCTCGTCAACGACGAAAACCACCCCGGCCCCATCACCGGACCGGATCACACTCACGAGCAGCGCGACTGTGAGGAACAGACCAAAGGGAACCAGGAAGACCGCAAGGGTCCAGTCCAACACGCCGACCACCCACAGCCCAACAGACCCGACCAGCACCACCGGCCCGGCGGTCACATCCCCAAACCTGCGCCGCACCACGTAGGGCAACTCACCGACCGGCACGTACGGCTCGCCAGCATCCACCACACCACGGTAGGCAAAACCGCGAGCACGAAACCACCGACCAAACGCATCCACTTCACCACAAATTCACCACAAACCGGACCCACCACAATCCGGGCCAACCACGCACCCACGACGATGGCGCCCGCACTTCCCCCATGCCCGCAATCCCCACCCGGCCAGCCCACCCAGAGGTCCCCCGCCAGTGAGAACCCCCCGATACACACGGTACGACCAGGGTCCGACATTTCCGGATCCACCGCCTCCACCAGCACCTCTGTAGCCTGTGACCCGAGGGAGGAGGGCCATGACGAGACGCGCACTGCTGGCGATCCTGGCGTTGATCGCCGGTTTCGCCGTTGCCGCCTCGCCCAAGTCCGACCCGGCCGACCAGCACACCGCCGCCGTGACCGCCCTGGTCCAAGCCGTTCACCTCCCCACCTCGACCACCAGGTCCACCCTCACGAGCCCCCAGCAGCAGGGCTTCATCGGGCACGCCCCGGTGGACCTGACCCACCGGGCCCGGCCGGTCCGGCTGCGCGTCCTCATGGACACGGCCGAGCGCGTCCACCGCGCCCCGGAAACGATCAGCAGCACCCCTCTGGGCGATCGCGCCCCACCTCCGACCTCCGCGTAGCCGAGCCCTGACAACTCGCTCCTACCCGGAGGCAAAACCCCATGCCGCGCACCCCCGCGCGGCGAGAACTGCTCGTCCGAGGACTGGTGTCCTTCGGCGTTCTCGCCGCGTCCGCTTTCCTGCTGCTCACGTCCCAGCCCCAACTGGGCCTGGACCTCCGTGGCGGCACCCAGATCGTGCTGGAGACCAAGGACTCGCCGACCACGAGGGCCGACGGTGAGGCCACCGACCGCTCGATGGAGGTCCTCCGCCGCCGCGTCGACGAACTGGGTGTCGCCGAACCCGTCCTCGCGCGGTCCGGCGAACGTCGGATCCTCGTCGAACTACCGGGCGTGCAGGACCCGGCCGAAGCCCTCGAAGTGCTGGGACGCACGGCGCAGCTCGCCGTGCACCCGGTCGTCGGCGCGGGTCAGGAAGCCGCGCAGGACCAGATCGCGCTGCCCAGCCCCGAAGGCGTCCCGCTCCTCCTCGGCCCGGCCGTCATGACCGGCGAGGAGATCAAGGGCGCCCAGTCGTCCGTGAGTCAGCGCGGCGCGGGCCACGAGGTCTCGATCGACTTCGGCGGCAACGGGCCGGGCACCTGGCAGCGGATCACGGCGAAAGCCGCGTGCGAACCCGCCGGAGCCCCGACCCGGCAGATCGCGTTCGTGCTGGACAACAAGGTCGTGTCGTCCCCGCAGGTCGGCACGGACGTCCCGTGCGGCACCGGGATCATGGGCGGCACGACGCAGATCACCGGCTCGTTCACCCAGGCGGAGGCGGCCGAACTGGCGCTGGTCGTCCGCTCCGGCGCGCTGCCGGTGCCGGTCGATGTGATCGAGCAGCGCACGGTCGGCGCGACCCTCGGCGCGGAGGCCATCGAGGCCAGCTCGTGGGCCGCGATCATCGGCATCTCGCTGACCGGCCTGTTCCTCATCGTCGTCTACCGGCTCGCGGGCCTGCTCGCGGTGGCCGCGCTTGTCGGGTACGCGGCCGTCGCGTACGCGGCGCTGCTCGCCATCGGCGCGACGCTGACGTTGCCCGGTCTGGCCGGGTTCGTGCTGGCGATCGGCATGGCGGTCGACGCGAACGTCCTGGTCTTCGAACGGGCCCGCGAGGAGTACGCGGCCAAGGGCGCCCGGAGCGGGCGGCTGCTGAAGTCCGTCCAGGGTGGGTTCCGGGGGGCGTTGAGCGCGGTCGCCGACTCGAACATCACCACGCTGCTGGCGGCCGGACTGCTGTTCTGGGTGGCGACCGGGCCGGTCAAGGGCTTCGGCGTCACGCTGTCGATCGGTGTGCTGGCGTCGATGTTCAGCGCGCTGGTGCTCAGCCGGGTGCTGCTGGAACTGGTGCTGGGCAGCGGTTTCGTCGAACGCAGGCCCGCGCTGAGCGGTCTGCACACGCTGGGCCGCGTGCGGTCCTGGCTGGTCGAGCGCGGTGGGCAGCTCTTCCGCCGTCCCGTCCGCTGGCTGCTCGCCGCGGTCGCGGTGGCCGTGCTGTGCCTGTCCGGACTGGCCGTCCGGGGGCTCGACCTCGGCGTCGAGTTCACCGGTGGGCGGATGCTCGACTACACGGCCGCGCAGGCCGTCGACCCCGGCCTGGTGCGCACCGCGCTCGCCGACGCCGGGTTCTCCGACGCCGTCGTGGCGACGTCCGGCGAGACCGGCGTGTCCGTCCGGGTCGGGCCGATCGACGAGGCCACGTCCGCGCGGCTCGGGTCCGTCGTGGCGGGCGCGACCGGTGGCGCGGAGCAGGTCGGCAACGAGCTGATCGGCCCCAGCCTCGGTTCCGAGCTGCGGCGCGACGCCCTGATCGCGCTGGCCATCGCCGTCGCGGCCCAACTCGCCTACCTCGCGGTCCGGTTCGACTGGCGGCTCGGCGTCGCCACGGTCGTCGCGCTGGTCACCGACGTGGTGGTGCTGGTCGGCCTGTTCGCCTGGCTCGGCAAGACCGCCGACGGCGTCTTCCTCGCGGCGCTGCTGACCGTGATCGGCTACTCGGTCAACGACTCGGTGGTGGTGTTCGACCGGGTCCGGGAGCTCGCGCGGTCGCGCGGGAAACGGCGGTACGCGGAGGTCGTGAGCTCGGCGGTCCTCCAGACCGTGCCGCGCACGGTGAACACCGGCATCGGCGTGCTGTTCGTGCTCGCCGCGCTGCTGGTCCTCGGTGACGGGTCGCTCGCCGACTTCGCGACCGCGCTGCTCATCGGCCTGGTCGCGGGCACGGCGTCGACCGTGCTGACCGCGGCACCCGTCGCGATCGCCCTGGAGAAGAAGTACCCCGGCACGAAGAGGAGCACCCCCAAGCGCGCCGAGCCGAAGGCCCGCACCAGGGACGGCGCGGTCGTCTGACCGCCGTCCAGCCGCACGGATCCCGTGCGGCCGGACGTGGTCGGGCGACCACCGTCGGCGACCGCGTGGAGCCGCTGACCCGCCCCGGCGCGTCCAGGTGGACGTGTCGCGGGCTCGGTAGCAGACTTCCCGGATGACCTTCGCCGGGTATCAGAACGAGATCTACCTCCAGGGCCTCTCGGGTGCGGTGCCGCCCTTCACGACGGACCCCGCCGGGTTGGAGGCCTCCGCGCGGGAACGGCTCGGGCCGGGGCCGTTCTGGTACGTGGCGGGTGCCGCGGGGGCCGGGACCACGGCGGTGGCGAACCGGGAGGCGTTCGACGACTGGCGGATCGTGCCGCGGATGCTGACCGACGCGACGACCCGCCACCTCGGCACGACCGTGCTCGGCACGGCGATGCCCGCCCCGGTGCTGCTCGCACCCGTTGGCGTGCAGTCGATCCTGCACCCGGACGGCGAGCTGGCGACCGCTCGCGCCGCCGCCGAACTGGGTGTGCCGATGATCCTGTCGACCGCGTCGTCGCACTCGCTGGAGGACGTCGCCGAGGCGAGCGGTGACGCGCCCCGCTGGTTCCAGCTCTACTGGCCGAACGACCCCGAGGTGTGCCTGAGCATCCTCGACCGCGCCAAGAAGGCCGGGTTCACGGCGCTCGTCGTCACCCTGGACACGTGGACGCTCGCGTGGCGCCCGCACGACCTGGACCGCGCCTACCTGCCGTTCCTGCGCGCGGTCGGCACCGCGATCCCGTTCTCCGACCCGGCGTTCCGCGCGGGCCTGGAGAAGTCGCCCGAGGACGACCTGCCGATGGCGATCCTGCGCTGGGCGCACCTGTTCACCGGCGCGGACAAGTCGTGGGACCAGGTGGCGTTCCTGCGGGAGAACTGGGACGGGCCGATCCTGCTCAAGGGCATCCAGCACGTCGACGACGCGCGCAAGGCCGTGGACGCGGGCGTGGAGGGCATCGTCGTGTCGAACCACGGCGGCAGGCAGGTCGACGGCGCGGTCGCGTCCCTGGAGGTGCTGCCCGAGATCGCCGACGCCGTGGGCGAGCAGGTCGACGTGCTGTTCGACTCGGGCATCCGGACCGGTGCGGACATCGTGAAGGCCCTCGCCCTCGGCGCGAAGGCCGTGCTGGTCGGCAGGCCGTTCGCCTACGGCCTCGCGCACGGCGGCCAGGTCGGCGTGCGGCACGTGCTGCGCAGCCTGCTCGCCGACTTCGACCTCACCCTCGGCCTGTCCGGCCACCGCAGCCCGGCCGAGCTGAACCGGGACGCGCTGCGGGCCCGGCGCTGACGTCCGATTCCTTCAAGACCGCGGCGTGGTGCCGTGCCTAGGGTGGCTCGCATGATCGAAGAAGCCCGTTCCTTCATCTGGCACCACGCCCGCGTCCTGGAACAGCGCCGGTTCGAGTTCCTGTTCGACGGCGGTCCCGTCGAGCCGGTGCTGCACGCGCTGCTCGCGTACCGCAACGCCGACGGCGGGTTCGGCCACGCGCTCGAACCCGACGGTCGCGGGCCGAACAGCCAGCCGCTGCACGTGTTCAGCGCGTTGAGCAGGCTCGACGAACTCGGCCTCGGCGGCTCCGAGCACGCGCTGGCCGCCTGCGACTACCTCCGGACCGTGACGTTCCCGGACGGCGGCGTGCCGACAGGCGTCAAGGCGTCCGAGCAGCACCCGCACTCGCCGTGGTGGGCGATCGAGGACGCCGGGTCGCTGCTGCCGACCGCGCTCATCTCCGGGCTGCTGCACAAGAACAAGGTCGACCACCCGTGGCTGACCGCGGCCACGGAGTTCTGCTGGCAGCGCGTCGAAGCGCTCACCAGGACCCACCCGTACGAGGCCAACGCCGCCGCCCGGTTCCTGGACCACGTCCCGGACCGGGAGCGCGCCGAAGCGCAGATGGTCCGCCTCGGCGGGCTGGTCCGGGACCAGCGGCTGGTCGACCTCGGCGAACCGGTGGAGGCGGTCGAGGGGTACGCGGCCGGTGAGGTGCACCAGCCGACCGACTACGCGCCCGAACCCTCGTCCTCGGCCCGGAAGTGGTTCAGCGACGCGGAGTTCGACCGCGCGCTGGACAAGGCCGCCGCCGGGCAGCAGGACGACGGCGGCTGGACGTTCGCCTGGCCGAGTTGGACGCCGGGCACGAGGTACGAGTGGGGTCCGATCGTCACGATCGAGAACCTGGTGCTGCTGAAGGCCTACGGGCGGCTACCGGCCGAGTAGCACGCCCAGCGGCACGCCCGCCAGGTCCTTCACCTCTCGCGAGAGGTGGGCCTGGTCGGCGTAGCCGGTGCGGTGGGCGATCTCGGCGAACGGCACCCCGGCCCACGCCAGGCCCATCGCCCGGTCGAAGCGCAGCACCCGTGCCAGCACCTTCGGGCTGTAGCCGAACGCGGCCAGCGACCGCCGGTGCAGCTGCCGGGCGCCGATGCCGAGCCGGTCCGCCACCTCGGGCACGCGGTGGTCCCGCAGCCCCGCCACGACGGCGTCCACCGCCGGATCCGGCGGTGTCCCGCGAAGCCTGAGCCGGGCGGCGTCCGCCAGCACGGCGCACGGGTCGGCCGCCGTGTTCAGCGCGTCGACCAGGCGATCGGCGTCCGGCCACAGGTCGGCGAGCGGGACTCGCAGGTCGCGCAGCACGTGCGCGGGCACGCCGAACGCGGCCGGGCCGACACCGGGCTTGAACCGCACGGCGAACAGGGTGTCCGGTCGCGACTCGCCCACCTTCGCGGCGGTGTCCGGTCCCGCGACGAACAGCTCGTTCGTGCCCCGCGACCAGATGATGTCCGTGCAGCCGTCCGGCACGACCCGGCTGGTCCCCGAGCCGGCCGACGTCTTCGTCCAGACCAGTCCTCGGCCGCCGAGCGCGGGCCGTTCCCGGTAGCTCACGGCCGGACCAGGGTCGCTCTCGCGATGCCCGGCTCGCGCCCGAGGCGCGCCTCGACCACGCCGCCGGGCCGCCACACCCCGCTGCCGCCGAACGTGTCGAAGTCGCCGGTCCGACCCGTGTACTGGGAGAGGACGACCCACATGCCCAGGTCGGCCGCCGCGGTCGCCTGGTCGACCAGCCGCTGCTCGGTGCCCTTCTCGAACAGGCCGCTCACCAGGTACACGTCCGCGCCGCCCTCGCGCACGGCCTCCGCGTGGTCCGGCACGGCCGCGTCGTAGCAGACGGCGAGGCCGAGCCGCCAGCCGTCGACCTCCAGCAGCACGTGGTGGTCACCGGCGACGAACAGCTCGGCCTCGACGCCGTGCAGGTGCTTCTTCCCGTAGTGGCCCAGCACCTCACCGGTCGGCCCGACGACGAGCGTCGCCATCAGCGGACCGTCCGGTGTGGACAGGGGAGCGCCGATGAGCGCGTACACCTCGTCGGTGCGGCACACCTGGCGGATCGGGTCGAGCCGCCCGTCCTCCTCGGTGATCGGGGACAGCGGGTCCAGCTCGTACCCGGTGAGCGACAGCTCGGGGAACACGCACACGTCCGAGGCCGCCTCGGAGATCAGCCGCGCGTGCTCGACCGCGTTGCGCTCGACGTCGAGCGCGATCGGAGTGGTCTGGATCGCCGCTACGCGCATGTCGCCACGGTAGCGGTGGGGAGTGGCGGGCCGCACGGGGATTAGTCGCCCCACGGCCCGCCACCTGCTCGGATCAGGTGCCGAAGCGCACCCAGTTCACGCTCACGTACGGCGAGGGCTGGCCGCTGGTGAAGGTGACGTAGACGTCGTGCGTGCCGGTCACGCCGGACATGTTCGCCGGGACGGTGCGCCAGCTCTGCCAGCCGCCGGTGTTGGCCACCGCGAAGCTGCCCACCACCGCGCCGGTCGGGCTGTCGATCCGCGCTTCGACGAGACCGCTGATCCCGCCACCGGCCCCGGACGCCACCCTCGCGGTGAACTGCGTGGCCGTGGTGCCGCCGAAGCGGACGCCGGAGAAGCGCAGCGAGCCGCCGTTGGAGATCTGGCCGACGTCCTGGCCGCCACCGGTGTCCGAGGTCGTCTCGACCGTGCCGCCGCTGCGGGAGGTCGCGCTCTCGGCCTGCATCTGGCTGTAGGCGTCGAAACCGCTGCCGCCCGGCGGGGTGGTCGTCGTGGTGGTCGGCGGGGTCGTGCCGCCGCCCGAGGTGTAGACGGCGACGTAGTCGACGACCATCGAGTGGCCGGGAACCGTCGCCGCCGTGGGCGTCGGACCCGCGAGGGCGTCCGGGAACGCGCCGCCGACGGCCAGGTTCAGCAGGATGAAGTAGCCCGCGTGGTTGGTCATGTTCGCCCACGTGTCCGCGGGCAACTGGTTCTGCGTGACGCTGTGGAACTGCTGGCCGTCGACGTACCAGCGGAACGCCTGCGGGCTGGTGCTCTGGTCCCACTCGAACCGGTAGGTGTGGAACGCGGACTGGCAGCTGGAACCGGGGCACGCGCGGTTGGCGCCGATGCCGGTGGTCTCGTTGCACGGCCCGCCGGGGTTCACGCCGCAGTGCAGGACGCCCCAGACGGAGTTGATCCCGTTGACGTTCTCCATGATGTCGAACTCGCCGATGCCGGGCCAGTTCCAGTAGTTGCCGCGGTACGGCGCTCCCAGGGCCCAGAACGCGGGCCAGTAGCCGAGGGCGGCGTTGCCCGTGACGTTCGGCATCTGGATGCGGCCCTCGATGGCGAGCTTGCCGCCCGACGGCGGCCGGAAGTTCGCGCGCTGCGTCTCGATGCGGGCCGACGTCCAGTTGTTGGAGCCGTCGCGCAGGGCCGTGATGCGCAGGTTGCCCGCACCGTCGAGCTTCAGGTTGTTGGGGCTGTTGGTGTAGTTCTGGACCTCACCGGTGCCCCAGTTGGCCGGGCCGCCGGGGTAGGCGTGGCCGAGGTCGACGATCCAGTTCGCCGACGAGGGCAGGGCGCCGTTCGAGCCGGTGAAGTCGTCGCCCCAGGCCAGCGTCCAGCCCGCCGGGGGCGTGGGGATGGACGCGTTGGCCGTGGCGACCAGCGTGATCGGGATCGCGGCGAGCAGCGCGGCGGCGGCTGCGAACAACCGTGTTCTGCGACTCCTGGTGAGCTCCATGCGCGGGTGACCTCCTTGTCACTCGGGTGTGGTGCTGGTCACCATGAGAGCGCTCTCACCTGTAACGTGCAAGCAGCCGAACGGCGCAACACCTACTTGGCGTCCGCGTAGCTGCTGATCGCGACGGCCTTGAGCGGGAACCGGACGGGGGTGTCGCCGAACACCAGCCGCGACGCCTCCGCGCCCGCCGCCGTGATCTCCTCGCGCACCACCTCGGCCACCTCCGCCGGGCAGTGCACCAGCACCTCGTCGTGCACGAAGAACACCAGGTGGGCGCCCGGAGCCCGCTGGTGCAACCGCCGCCGCAACGCTCCCAGCAGCGCGGCCGTCCAGTCCGCCGCACTGGCCTGGACGACGAAGTTCCGGGTGAACCTGCCCCAGTCCCGCGCGGCCCGGCGCGATCGGCGCAGCGAGTCCTCGTCGCCGTCGGTGTTCCCAGTTAGCTCGTGCCACGCGTCCGACGGCGTCGGGCTCGTCCGACCCAGTCTCGAACGGACCATTCGACCCTGTTCCCCCGCTTGCGCCGCAGCCTCGACGTACTCGACGGCGACCGGGAACCGACGCCGCAGCACGGCCATCGCCGGCACCGCCTCGCCGCTCGTGCCGCCGTACATCGCCGACAGCATCGCGATCTTCGCCCGCCCCCGGTCGCCGTCGAACGCGTCCCCGGCCAGGTTCGTGTACAGGTCGTCGTCGCCCGCCACCTCGGCCAGCTTGCGGTCGTTCGACAGCGCCGCCAACACCCTCGGCTCCAGTTGCGACGCGTCCGCGGCCACCAGCAGCCAGCCGGGATCGGCGCGGACCGCCGTGCGCAGGATCCGGGGGAGTTGCAGCGCCGCACCGCCGTTCGTCGCCCACCGCCCCGACACCACGCCGCCGACCACGTAGTCCGGCCGGAACCGCCCGTCCGCGACCCACTGCTCGATCCACGACCACCCGTGGGCCACGTAGAGCCGCGCCAGCTCCTTGTACTCCAGGATCGGCTCCACGGCGGGGTGGTCGATCTCCTTGATCACCCACGCCCGTGCCGACGGGATGGCGATGCCCTCCCGGCCGAACGCCTTCACGATGCTCGCCGGGTTGTCCGGGTTGATCGGCTTCCCGTGGAACGCCAACGAGATCCGGTCGTGCAGGGCGGCCAGCTTGCGCGGCTTCGCGCCGGGGTGCGGGCGGGGGCCGAGCATCTCCTCCAGCAGTTCTTCGTGGACGTCCACCCGCCAGGGCAGGCCGTGGTGCGTCATCTCCGCCGCCGCCAACGCGCTGGCGGACTCGGCGGCGACCAGCAGCCGCAACCGGTCCGCGTGGCCGAGGGTCGCCAGGGTCCGCTGCTGTTCGCCGTGGACGGCGATGACGGCGTCGAGCGGGTCCACGTCCCCCGGCAGCCGTTCCTGCTCGGGCTCGAACAGGGTCGGCTGGACGTCCTTCTTGCGCGGCCCGTGGTCCTCGGGCACCACCAGGCCCTTGAGGCGCGCGACCGCCGCCGCGAAGTGCCGCGGCTCGCGGTGCCTGCCCTGGTACGCCAGCAGCAGCCCTTCGACCAGCCACAGGTCGAGGCAGCGTTCCACCCGGACACCCCGTGCCAGCAGGTCCGGGTACACCTCGGCGGTGCCGGCCCAGATCCACCGGGGGTGGAACGCCGCCTCCATCTCCCCAACGCTTCGGCTCAGGTCGTCAGCGGTTTGAACGGGCCCTTCGGGCACGCCGGAGTCGGACAACGGCTGAAACCTGCCGCTGTTCTCGCCCTCCGCCACCACCGCAACCAGCACCCCGCGATTGTGCGTCACGAGTACGACAGTTTCATGGCCGCTCCTCCGGAGACGGCGGCTCGGCCGCCTGGGGTCGGCCTCGCGCATCTACCGACCCAGGTGTGCCAGGAGGAACTCGGCCGTGTCACCGATGGCCTTCAGCTCGTTCGCCCGGTTGGTGAACCCGTGCCCCTCGTCGTCGTAGACGTCGTACCGCACGTCCACCCCGCGTTCGCGCAGCGCTGCCACGATCTGGTCGCTCTCCGCCTTCACGACGCGCGGGTCGTTCGCGCCCTGGATCACGAACAGCGGCGCCTTGATGGCGTCGACGTAGGTGATCGGCGAGCGCTCCAGGAGGAAGTCCGCCTCGGTGTCCGGGTCGCCGACCCAGTCCGCCATCTCGGCCCGCCACGTCTCCGGGACCGAGCGGGCCAGCGTCAGCAGGTTCGACGGGCCGACCATCGACACGCCCGCCGCCCACAGGTCCGGCAGCCTGGACAGGCACGACAGGGTCGCGAAACCGCCGTAGGACGCGCCCCAGACGCCGATGCGGTCGGGGTCGACCCAGTCGAGGTCGCGCAGGTACGCCACCGCGTGCTCGAAGTCGCCCAGCTCGGCGCCGCCGAAGTCGCGCAGGATGAGGCTCTGGTAGGTCTTGCCGTAGCCGGTGGAGCCGCGGACGTTCGGCGCGAGCACCGCGACGCCCTGGGACACCAGGTACTGGTAGAGCCCGGCGTAGTTGTAGGCCGGCCGTTCCTGCGCCTCCGGACCGCCGTGGACGGAGACCACCACGCCCCGCACCTCGTCGCCGTGCGGCCGGTAGAGCCACGCCGGGATGTCGCGGCCGTCGTGGGTCGGGTAGCGGACGAGTTGCGGCTCGACGAACGTGACGGCCACCTTCGGCGCGCTGTCCGTCAGGTGGCGCAGGGTGCCGGTCGCCAGGTCCAGCGCGACCACCTCGGTCGGCCGGGTGCCGGTGGTGAGCAGGAACGCGACCACGTCACCGGCGACCGTCAACGAGCCGATCACGCCCGCCGGCAGTTCCGGCAGGACCAGCAGGGCCCCGTCGCGCCGCACGAACAGCCGGGAGACGCCGTCCTCGTTCACCGTCCACGCCGTCGTGGCGCCGGACGTCGCCACCTGCTCCACGTCCCACGCCGCGGTGACCAGGTCGGTGATCGCGCCGGTGGCGGGCGAGTACGTGCCGAGCGCGAGGAACTCGCCGCCCGTGTCGTGCCGCAGGTGGAAGCTGGTCGAGTCCTCCGTCCACGGGCCGGGCACGTGCAGGCGCCTGCCCTCGTGCGCGGTGAGGACCCACGGCGGCGCGTCCGGCTCGCGCAGGTCGACCAGCGCCAGGTCGTTGTCGGAGTTGCTGTGGTAGCAGGACGCGAGCAGCCACCGACCGTCCGGCGACACGGACGCGGCGTGCAGCATCGTGCCGGTGGTGGTCTCGACCCGCCTGACCGCGCCGGTGGCCAGGTCCTGGACCAGCAGGTCCTGCGACGCCGCGTCGCGGTCGTTGCCGGCGTAGACCACCGCGCCGCCGTCGGGCGTGAACGGCGTGACGGTGGTGACGTAGTCGATCGTCGTGCCGAGCACGTGCTGGCGGTCCGCCGTGTCGGTCAACGCCCTCGGCGAGCCGCCGTCGGCGCCGATCAGGTAGAGCTGGAACTGCTCGTTGCCCTGGAAGTCCGCCGTGTACAGCAGCGATTTCCCGTCCGGCGACCAGGCGATCTGGCGGACCGCGTTGTGCTCGTAGTGCGTGAGCTTGCGGGTCTCGCCGCCGGAAACCGGTGTCACGTAGAGGTTGTGCTGCCCGTCCGGGTTCGCCGCGTAGGCCGCGAACCGCCCGTCCGGCGACAGCGCGACGTTGGAGCGGAACCGCTGCCTCGGCGCGAAGTCCTGTGGATCAACCATCTTCTCCCCCTGGTGGTGGAATTCGGAGCGGGGTCATCGTTGCCGTGATGTCGACCGGAGCCGTGCCGGAGCGGCGGTTGGACACCAGGCCGCGCTCCACGTAGCGCTCGACCACCTCGTGGAGCGCGTCGCGCAGCTCGACGACCTCGGCGGCGGTCAGGTGCAGCACGGAGTGGAAGTCCGAGGCGGAGTTCTGCCACTCGACGGGGTAGGAGTCCCTGGTGCGCCACCACTCCGACTGCTGGTGCCTGCGCCGAACCCAGCGGAGTTCGTCGAGCGCGCGGAGCGCGGACAGGCCCTCCTGGTCCAGTTCGCGCGACACGATCCTTGTGTCCTGCTCGACGATCCGCCACGGCCGCTGCCTGCCGACCCCGCCCTCCGCCTCCTCGACGAACCGGTGCCTGGCCAGCAGGCGCAGGTGGAACGAGCAGTTCGCCGGTGTGGTGCCGAGTTCGGCGGCCGTCTCGGTCGCGGTCAGCGGGCCCTCCTGGGCGAGCAGCTCCATGATCCGCACGCGGAGCGGGTGGCTCAGTGCCCGGAGGTCGCGCGCGTCCGTGAGCTGACGCCGTTCGAAAGACATGTTTCGAAAGTAGTGTTGCGATACCGGACCGGTCAACGCCCAAACCCGTGGTTGGTGCCAATGGCCTCACGGGGGAGTGCACTATGGCGCAGTGGAACGGAATCGCGGCGCCTCCTACCGGCTCGACCCCCCGCCCAACGGCACGGCGGTGGTCGGCGCGGACACGGGGCCCGGCGGTCTGCTGGACGCGCGCAACGAGGTCGTCCCCTTCCACGGCCGGATCCGCGAACTCGCCGCGCTGACCCGCTGGCGCGACGACCCGGCGCGGATGGCGACCCTGCTGCTGCACGGCGTCGCGGGCGTCGGGAAGACCAGGCTGGCCAACAAGTTCGTCGTCGACAGCCGGGCCGCCGGGTGGACCGTGCTGATGGCCCGGCACGGCGAGGTGGCCGCCGACCTCCGCCCCGCCGCCAGTTCCACCCGGCTGCTGGTGGTCGTCGACGACGCCGACCGGTGGCCGTGGGCGGACCTGCGCGACCTGCTGCGGGAACCGTGGCAGCGCACGTCCGCCGAGAGCCGGGTGCTGCTGCTGTCGCGGCTCACGGGCTGGTGGTGGTCGTCGACCCGGCAGCGCGGTGTCGACATCGGGCACGTGATGACGGACCTGCCGCTGGTGGACCGGCCGGAGGAGCACGCCGAGCAGTACGCGCTGGCCTGTGCGAAGTTCGCGGAGACGCTGGG
>DATMCA010001649.1:0-14197 GCA_035559015.1 Umezawaea sp.
CCGCGCGAACGCCCCCACCTGCGCGACCCGGTCCCACCCCCACCGCTCCCCCAGGTGCCGCAGGACTTCACCACGACGACGTTCGTCCACCTCAAGGCCCGCCCCGACCAGCACGCCGTGCGCGGCGGCCCACGCCACGACGTCCTCGACCACGTCCGGTCCCGCCCCACCGCGCTCGAACATCCCCGCCGGATCGACCCGCTCGGCCACCGCGAGCGTCGCCCGACACCCCTCCTGCCACGCGTCGGACGAGTCGAGCGCGTACATCTCCTCGGCCGACCTCAGGTGGTGCCCGGACCCACCGAGCCGGAACCGCGACGGGTCCCGCACCGTCTTCCCCGACCCCACGGACAGCAACGCATCCTGCACAGCGGCGTCCGACGCCCGCAGGTGGTGCACGTCGTTGGTCACCAGGAGGGGCGCCTTCAACTTCTCCGCGACCCGCAGCAACCTGTCCCGCACCACCCGCTCGCCCGCAACACCGTGGTCCACCAGCTCGACGAAGAACTCGGACGCCCCGAACACGTCCCGCCACAGCGCCGCGACCTCCAGCGCCTCCCGCTCCCGCCCCACCCGCAGCAGCGCCGACACCTCACCGGCCGCACACCCGGTCGTCCCCATCACCCCACCCGAGTGCGCCGCCACCACCTCGACGTCCACCCGAGGCCACCGCCCCACCCGCCCCTCGGCGAACCCCAGGGTCGACAACACCATCAGGTTCCGCAGCCCACCCACGTCACGAGCCCACATCGTCAGGTGCGCACCACCACGCCCACTCGCGACCGGCACCCGAGGAGCGGCGAACGCCTCCATCCCCACGACCGGCTTGATCCCCGCGTCCACAGCCGCCCGGTACAACACCTGCGCCCCGTGCAGCCCCCCGTGGTCCGTGACCGCCACGGCCGGCATCCCCAGCCGAACGCACTCGGCCACCAACTCCGGAACCCGAACGGCCCCGTCCAGCACCGAGTACTCCGTGTGCACGTGGAGGTGCACGAACGAGCCGGTCACCCCGCACCACCTCCACCCCGGCGGAGGCCTCGACAGTAACCCCGGCGCGGGGTGGCGACCACACGGTGATCACCGACGACCGGTAGCGTGCGAACCGTGGTATCGCCTGATCCCGTTGACGCCCGCCTCCTAGCCATGATCGCCGAGATGGGCCGAGCGGCCGTGCACGAGGTGGCCGCCCGACTGGGCATGGACCCCCGCGAAGCGGCGTCGAGGCTGATCACCCTCTCCGGCAGCGGCCTACCACTGCTGGTAGGCGTCGAGTGCGACCCCAACGGCATCCGCCAGGCCTTGTCCAACAGCATGGCCTGGGGCAACTACAACGGCCCCCCAGCAGCCCCAAGGCCGTACCCACAACCACAGCAGCAGTACCAGTCACCCCCCAGCGTCCCGTTCCCCGCGCAACAACACCCCAACCAGCAACAACCACAGCCACAGCAAACCTGGGGCCCACCACAGTCGGCGGCGTGGGCCAGAACCGACCAGCAACCGATGTTCGGTGGCTCGAAAGGCGCAACAGGCCAACGCACGGGCAAGATCGGCACCTCTCTGGAAACCGAGGGCTTGGAAGGCGCCACCTTCTCGATCCAGCTCATCGAGGTGGTCGACCCAGCAGACTTCCTCTTCACCGCAGCGGGCTACAAGCTGGCGGACGGCGAACGCGCGGTAGTGGTGCACACAGAACTGACCAACACCGGCACCATCCCGTTCAACTCGCTACCGGACATGTACCTGGTACTGATGAACCGCACCGGCGACCCGATCACCAAGGCCCCGGTCTCCCTCTCCTCACGCCCACCGCACAAAATCGGCGTACAACCAGGAGAAACAGCGGGCGGCCACACGGTCTACGTACTGCCCGAAGACACCGCCATCACCGCAGTCAGATGGAGCGCCAGACCAGAAATCGACCTCAACACCCTGGTCTGGACAATCGACGACTAGCAACAAAACTTCACAGCTTCGCACACCACACACGCCAAAACCTTGCAAGCAAGCGGCCGATTTTACTTGGGGGATTTGCCCCTTAAAATTAGTCGGGCTGCGGGCTTCACTCCTGCCCTTTTTAGCCCGACAAAGGGGCAAATGTAGGGGACCCAAGTCAAATCGGCCGCCGAACCACCAACACTTACCCCTCAGCCCTCAACAACTCCAAAGCATCCGCCAGATCCGCCGGGTACTCTGACGTGAACGACACCCACTGCCCATCAGCCGGGTGATGAAACCCCAACGTCCGAGCATGCAACCACTGCCGCGTGATCTTCAACCTCTTAGCCAACGTAGGGTCAGCCCCATACGTCAAATCCCCCACACACGGGTGGTGCAACGCCGAAAAATGCACCCGAATCTGATGCGTACGCCCAGTCTCCAGGTGCACGTCCAACAACGACGCAGCCCGAAAAGCCTCCACCACCTCATAATGCGTGATACTAGGCCGCCCATTAGCCATCACAGCAAACTTGTAATCATGCTTGGGATGCCGATCGATAGGCGCATCAATCGTCCCCTTGATCGGATCCGGATGCCCCTGCACCAACGCGTGGTACAGCTTGTCAACGGTCCGTTCCTTAAACGCATGCTTCAAAGCCGAATAAGCGTTCTCCGACTTCGCCACCACCATCACACCGGTCGTCCCGACATCCAACCGGTGCACCACCCCTTGCCGCTCAGCAGCCCCAGAAGTAGCAACATGAATCCCAGCCCCGGCCAACCCACCAACAACGGTGGGCCCAGTCCACCCGGGACTAGGATGAACAGCCACACCAACCGGCTTGTCCACCACAATAATGTCATCGTCCTGATAAAGAACGACCAGCCCCTCAACCCGCACAGCCTGAATCTCCACAGGCCGCGGCGGCTCAGGCAAGGTGACCTCAAGCGTGGCCCCGGCGATCAACCGATCCGACTTCCCAGCAGGCTGCCCGTCCAGGACCACATCCCCGGACTCGGTCAAAGCCGCCACAGCCGTCCGCGACAACCCGAGCAGCTTCGCCAGTCCCGCGTCGACGCGCATTCCGTCGAGGCCGTCCGGCACGGGCAGGGTGCGATACCCGCTCATCCTTTTTCCTTCTTCACAGCACGAGTGCCGTCGTAGTCGCGCTGGAGCAGCGCCATCGTCACGATGAGCACCCCGCCAACGCAGATGGCCGAGTCGGCGAGGTTGAACACCGGCCACACCCGGCCGTAGGGGTCGAACAGGGACAGGAAGTCCACCACGTGCCCGCGCAGCGGCCCCGGCGCCCGGAAGATCCGGTCGCCCAGGTTCCCCAGCGCGCCGCCGAGCACCAGGCCGAGGCCGATGGCCCACGGTCCGGACCGCAGCTTCCGCGCGATCCACGCGATGAACCCGACCACGGCGAGCGAGATCAGCGCGAGCACGGCCGTCCAGCCCTCGGCGAGCCCGAAGGCCGCGCCGCCGTTCCGGATCAGCGGCAGGTACAGCACGCCGCCCAGCGAGATCGGCTCACGGCCTTCGAGGAACGCCACGGCGGCGACCTTGCTGAACACGTCGGAGAGGAGCACCAGGGAGGCCACCACCACGAGCAGCGCCAGCCGCCGCCGAGGCAGCGCAGCAGGCGTCACATCGACATCGGGTTGGGTGGACACCCACCCATTGTCCCAGCCGCCGCTCAGGACAGGAACGGCGGGAGCGGGCGCGAGTCGTTTTCCGGCACCCAGCGGCCGTCGCGCTGGACGTAGCTCCACTTCGGCCCCTCCGCCACGAGCGTGCGCAGGGCCGCGACCAGGCGGTCCACGTGGTCCTCGGTGCTGCCCAGGCCCAGCGAGGCGCGCAGCGCGCGCTGCTCGTGCGCCCCGACCTCGCCCAGCAGCCGGGTCACGGCGACGTGGGCGCAGAACGCCCCGTCCCGGACGCCGATCCCGTGCTCGGCGGACAGCGCGGCGGCGACGTACCCGGCGTCGTGGCCGCTGATCGTGAAGCTGACGACCCCGACCCGGTCGTGGTCGGACTCGAACAGGCTCAGCTCGCTCAGGCCGGGGATGGTCGCGAGGCCCGCGCGCAGCCGGGCGAGGAGCACCCGCTCGTGCTCGACGGTGTGCTCCCAGTGGCGGCCGAGCACGTCGCAGGCGACGGCCAGCGCGTGCACGCCGACCACGTTCGGCGACCCGGCCTCGTGCCGCTCGGGCACCGCGGACCAGGCCACGCCGAGGCGGTCGCCGTGGTCGGTCACGAGCTTCGTGGCGCCGCCGCCGACGAGGTACGGCGGGGCGGCCTGGAGCCAGTCGGACCGGCCGACGAGGACACCCGCGCCGAAGGGCGCGTAGATCTTGTGGCCGGAGAACACGGCGTAGTCGACGTCCAGCGCCCGCACGTCCACCGGGCGGTGCGGGGCGAGCTGCGCGGCGTCCAGGGCGATCCGCGCGCCGTGCCCGCGGGCGACCTTCGCGAGTTCGGCGACGGGCCACACCTCACCGGTCACGTTCGACGCGCCGGTCACCACGACCAGCCGCGGGCCGACGGGGCACGACGCGAGTTCCCGGTCCAGCAGGGCGATCGCGGCCTCGGCCGACGACGGGGTGGCGATGCGGCGCACGTTCGGGCCGCGCCACGGCAGCAGCGCGGCGTGGTGCTCGGCGTCGAACAGGACGACCGACGTGTGCCGGGGAAGGCTGCGCGCCAACAGGTTCAGCGCGTCGGTGGTGTTGCGGGTGAGGACGACGGCCTCGGTGGAGCGGGCGTTCACGAAGCGGCGCACGGAGTCCCGCGCCTGCTCGTACACCCGCGTCGATACCTGCGAGGCGAACCCGGCGCCGCGGTGCACGCTGGCGTACCAGGGCAGCAGCTCGTCGACCGCGTCCCGCACCTGCTCCAGACAGGGTGCGCTGGCGGCGTGGTCGAGGTTGGCGTACTCCACGCGTTCCCCGGTCACCAGGGGCACGCGCAGGGAGGAGCCGACGACACCGGGGATGGCGGGAGCGGTGCTGCGGGGGATGGCGATGGTCATGGTGACGGCCCTTCGGGTCCCGGGGACCCCGGCGAGGGCCCGCGCTTGCCCGGACGCGCTGCGCGCCGGGCCAGGTCTTCACCGTGGGCACCCCACCGCGGAGGAGGGTTGCCGGCCAGCTAGCACGGGCTTCGCGCTGGCACTCATGACCTTTCGCGGACGACGCTAGCCGACGGGGACGCCGTCCGTCGAGCCCCGCTCAGATGCTGGGAAACGCCGGTTTCCCGCCGTCCTCGCCCTTCCAACGGGCGTACCGGCCCGCCCTGTCGATCGACCGCAGCCGCTTCTCGGCGGCGTCGCGGGCGGCCTCGGTCGACACCACGAGGAGCTGGTCCTCCACCTGGAGGCGGGTGGTCGGCTGGGGCGTGAACCCCTTGCCACCACGGGCGATCAGGCTCACCACGGCCCCCGGCGGCAGCCGGAGTTCCGACAGGTACACGCCGTGCAGCTTGGACCCCTGCTGGATCCGCACCTGGAGCAGTTCCGCGCCCAGTTCGTCCAGGGGCGCCGAATCCACGTGCACCTCGTGCGCCTCCCCCGCGCGCACCAGCCCGAGCAGCTTCGCCAGCGCGGGCAAGGTGCTGCCCTGCAACAGGGTCAGCACGACCACGAGGACGAACACCGCGTCCACGAGCGCCTGCGAGCCCGGCACGCCCTGGATCACCGGGATCAGCGCGAACACGATGGGGACCGCGCCGCGCAGACCGGACCAGGAGATGAACACCTGCTCCCGCCACGGCACCTTGAACGGGATCGCGGCCAGGGCCACCGACAGCGGCCGGGCCAGCAGCACCAGCACCGCTCCGGCGACCAGGGCGGGCACCAGGGCGTCCAGCACCCGACCCGGCGACGCGAACAGGCCCAGCAGCACGAACAGCCCGATCTGCGCCAGCCAGCCGAGCCCCTCGGCGAACGACAGCGTGTCCGACCGGTGGGGCAGCCGCGAGTTCCCGAGCACCAGCGCGGCGATGTACACGGCGAGGAAACCGGACGCGTGCGCCAGGTCTCCGGCCGTGTAGGCGAACACGCACACGGCGACCGTCGCCAACGGGTACAGACCGGTGGCGGGCAACGCGGCCCGGCGCAGCGCGGCAGCGCCCATCCAGCCCAGCGCCATCCCGATCAGGCCGCCGACCACGAGTTCGTAGACGAGCAGCAGCGGCGCGGTCCAGGTGATCGGGTCCGGCGACGCGAGCAGCACCACGGCGATGTACACCGGCGCGTCGTTGATGCCGGATTCCAGTTCCAGCGCACCGGTCAGGCGTTTGCTCACCCCCACCGCGCGCAGCACGCTGAAGACGGCCGCCGCGTCGGTGGACGACAGCACCGCGCCCCACAGCAGCGCCATCCGCCAGTCGAGGCCCAGCAGGAGGTGCAGGGCCGCGCCGGTGACCGCGACGCTCACGCCGACGCCCACAGTGGACAGTGCGATCCCCAGGCCAAGAGCCGGTTTCACCGCCGTCCACCGCGTGGTGAGACCACCTTCGGCGAGGATCAGGACGAGCGCGACCGTGCCGAGCGACCGGGTCAGGTCGGCGTCCTCGAAGTCGATCCCGAGCACGCTCTCGCCGAGCACCACGCCGATGCCGAGGTACAGCAGCAGCGACGGCAGGCCGAGTTTCGTCGACAGCCTCACCGCGATCACCGACACGAGGAGGACGGCCGCGCCTATGCCCAGGATGGCCGTGATTCCCAACGCGACCTCCCGGACCTGCTCGACGGTGACGCCATTGTTCCCCGTCACCACTGAATTGGACTAATCAGACAGGCGATCTTCCCGCACTCCAGTGCGCAGGGTCACGGACGATTCGGCCGTCGCGGTACGAACCAGCCGAACGAACCTAGCGAGACGCGTCGGGACGGTGCATGTTGATCAGTGGGCCGCGTGCCACCCCTGTCCGGCGCCGTCCCGGTCCACCCACTCCCCTGCATGGAGTTGAAGAAACGTGAAGCTCCGAACAGTTCTCGGCCGGTCGATCCCGGCCCTGATGATCACCAGCGCACTCATCGGCTCCGGGTCCGCCACCGCGGTCTCGGCGCCCGCCGCACTGGCCGCGCCGAACATCTCGGTATCCGCCATCCAGGCCGACCTGGCCCAGCTGCAGAGCATCGCGACCGCCAACGGCGGCAACCGCGCCCACGGACGGCCGGGCTTCAAGGCGTCCATCGACTGGGTCAAGGGCAAGCTGGACGCGGCCGGGTTCACCACCCGCGTGCAGACGTTCACCCAGAGCGGCGCGACGGGCTACAACCTGATCGCCGATATGCCCGGTGGCGACCTGAACAACATCCTGATGGTCGGCGGCCACCTGGACAGCGTCACCGCGGGCCCCGGCATCAACGACAACGGCACCGGCTCGTCGTCGATCCTGGAGGTCGCGCTCGCCGCGAAGGCCAGCGGCGCCGCCTTCACGAAGCACCTGCGCTTCGGCTGGTGGGGCGCCGAGGAGCTCGGCCTCGTCGGCTCGACCTTCTACGTGAACTCGTTGTCCTCCACGGAGAAGTCGAAGATCAAGACGTACCTGAACTTCGACATGACCGGCTCGCCGAACCCCGGCTACTTCGTCTACGCGGGCGCAAGCCAGCCCTCGGGCTCGGTGGCCGTGCAGCAGACACTGGTCAACTACTTCACCTCGATCGGCGTGCAGACCGAGCTGACCGAGGTCGGCGGGCGCTCCGACCACGCCGCGTTCGCGCGGGCGGGCATCGCCACCGGCGGCACGTTCTCCGGCGCCGAGGTGATCAAGACGTCGGCCCAGGCGAGCAAGTGGGGCGGCACGTCCGGCGTCGCCTTCGACCGCTGCTACCACCGCTCGTGCGACACCACGGCGAACATCAACGTGACGTCGCTCGACCGGCAGGCCGACGCCATCGCGCACACCGTCTGGGCGCTGGCCTCCTAGCGGGGTCCGGTCACAGCTCCAACAGCTCAGCCAGTCGTTCCGGCGCACCGGCCGGGGCGGGGTCGATCTCCACGACCTTGTCCCGGCCCCGGTCGCCGGTCACCACGGAGACGTCCTGCTTGCGCACCCCGAAAGCCCTGTCCAGCGCCTTGCGCACGGCCTCGTTCGCCTTGCCCTCCACGGCGGGTGCCGCGACCGCCACGACGAGCGCGGAGCCGTCCCACCGCCCGCCGACCGCTTCGCGGCGCGCCCCCGGCTTCACCCTGATCCCGAACCGGAGCCCGTCAGCCACGCGCGCTCAACGCGACCAGGGTGTCGTCCAGCAGCGTCCCCTGCGCACCCACGACGTGCGGCGTCGTGGCGCACAACTGCGCCTGCCCGAGGTAGACCGAGTACGCCAGGACGGCTCGGCGGCAGCTCGCCTCGATGGTGAAGCCGAGGGCGCGGAACAGGTCCTCCAGGTAGCGGATCCGCCCGTCGGTCACCCGTTTCAGGATCGGCGCGACGATCGGGTCGTCCGCGGCGGCCAGCAGCGCCGACTCGACCGCGCAGCCACCGCCGCACTCGGCCAGCACCCGGCCGAAGATCAGCCGCAGCCGTTCGACCGGATCGGTGGCGCCGCCGACCAGCGCCCGCATCTCCTCCAGGTGCTCGCGCTCCCAGCGCTCGACCGTCGCCAGCAGGAGCGCGTCGCGGTTGGGGAAGTGCCAGTACGCGCTGCCCTTCGTGGCGCCCACGCGGGCGGCCAGCGGCTCGACCGCGACGGCGGCGAGCCCGCCCTCGGCCAACGCCTGAAGCGCCGCACGGGTCCAGTCGTCCCGTGTCCGTCGTCTCCGCTCGGCCACGGGTCCATACGCTACCGTATGGTCGGCTCCGCACGGTGCCGTTCGGATGGTGGTGGACGTTGATCGAGACCCCTGACACCCCGTGGGAAGACCTGACCGGGATTGATCGGCACGCGGCCTGCCTCCAGGCCGCGCGCGGGGGCGACCGCAAGGCCCTCGACGCACTCGTGGCCGACCTGACACCGTTGATCTGGCACGTCGCCAGGGGCAACGGCCTCGACCGGCAGGCGGCGGAGGACGTGGCGCAGAACGTGTGGCTCGGGTTCCTGCGCCACCTGCACCGCATGCGGGAACCCCGTGCCCTGGTCGCCTGGCTGGTCGTGACGGCCCGCCGCGAGTCCCGCCGCACGTGGCCCGAGTCGAAGCGCGTCACCGTCGGCGAGACCGAGGAGGTGCCGTCGAACTTCGGCCTCCCCGAGGTGGAGGCGCTGCGCGACGAGCGCGACCGCACCCTCTGGGCCGCGTTCGGCCGCCTGCCCCGCCGCTGCCAGGAACTGCTCCGCCTCACCGTGCTGGAGGGGCGGGCGCAGTACGAGGCCGTGTCCCGCGCCCTGGTGATGCCGCGCGGCAGCATCGGCCCCACGCGCGGCCGGTGCCTGAAGAACCTGCGGGCGGAACTGGAGCAGGGCTAGCGAGGGTCGGCGGTCACCCAGGCGTCGGGTCCGCCCGCAGTCCCCGGAGGAGCAGTTCGACCAGCTTGCGGGGGTCGTAGCGCGGGTCGCCGTCACGTCCCGCGCACAGGTTGCCGATGCCGCGCATCAGCTCGTACGCCCGGACGTCGGGCGTGATCTCGCCCGCGTCGGTCGCCGCGTCGAGCAACCGCACGCACACGGGTCCGAGGCGGTCGAGGAAGTACGCGTGCAGCGCCGCGAAACCGCTGCTGTCCGACTGCATCGCGGTAGCGAGCCCGTGCTTGGTGACCAGGAAGTCGACGAAGAGGTCGACCCACTGGCGGAACGCCTCGAACGGGGAGTCGGAGGCGGCCAGCAGGGTCTCCCCGGCCTCGGCGCAGGCCTCGACCTGGTGGCGGTAGACGGCCACGACGAGGTCCGCCCGCGTCGGGAAGTGGCGGTAGATCGTCCCCACCCCGACGCCCGCCCTGGCGGCGATCTCCCGGATCGGCGCGTCGACGCCGGAGGTGACGAACACCGCGGCCGCCGCGGTGAGCAGCGTCTGCTGGTTGCGCACCGCGTCGGCCCGCTTGCTCCTGGCGGGCACTTCCCCGGACGGGCTCGCTGTCGACACCACGCTCTCCTCCCCACCGTCGTTGACAAAGCGGAACGACGTTCCGTATCGTAATCGGAACAACGTTCCGCTTGTGCCGGCCGCTCCGACCGCCGCAAGCCTACGGAAGGGAAGAACCGCATCATGGGTGAAGCGACCCCCGCTCCCGTCCTCTCGATCAGCCCGGTGGTGCTGCCCACGCCCGGCCGCGCGGTGGACCTGCGACTGCGGGTCTCGGCCCCCGTCACCGGGAACGACCTGCCGATCGTCCTGCTGTCGCACGGCCAGGGCCACTCGAACCACCTCTCGTCGCTCAACGGCTACGCCCCGCTCGTGAACCACTGGGCGGCGCAGGGCTTCGCCGTCATCCAGCCCACCCACCTCAGTTCGAGGACGCTGAGCCTGGACACCGACGACCCCGAAGCGCCCCTCTACTGGCGTTCACGCGCCCTGGACATGTCGCTCGTCCTCGACCGGCTCGACGACATCGAGGCCGCCGTCCCGCAGCTCCGCGGGCGTCTCGACCGGAGCCGGGTCGCCGTCGCCGGGCACTCGATGGGCGGCCACACCGCGAGCCTGCTGCTCGGCGCGACGATGACCGACCCCGCCGACGGGACGGTGGTGGACCTGACCGAGCCGAGGATCAAGGCGGGTGTGCTGCTCGCCGCGCCGGGCCGGGGCGGCGACGCCGTCACGGAGTTCGTGGCCCAGAACTACCCGTTCTTCCTGGGCATCGACTTCTCCGGGATGACCGCGCCGGCACTGGTGGTCGCGGGCGACAAGGACACGTCCACCCACCTGACGGTCAACGGCCCGGACTGGCACGCCGACCCGTACCACCTGTCCCCCGGCCCCAAGTCCCTGCTCACCCTGTTCGACGCGGAGCACGGGCTCGGCGGGGTCTCCGGGTACGACGTCGCCGAGACCACGGACGAGAACCCCGCGCGGGTCGCGGCGGTCCAACGGCTCACCACGGCCTACCTGCGCGGCGCGCTGTACCCCGGCTCCCCCGACTGGCGGACGGCCCTGGACGAGCTGGCGACCGGCCCCGACCCGCTCGGCCGGGTCGAGTCGAAGACGGGCTGAAGCTGACCGGCTCGGCGATATGCTCGACGCGCTCCCAGCCGAACCACCCGAGGGGCCGTCCCGTGGCCGAGCGACGCCCGCCGCAGCACGAGGTCACGCTGCTCCGGCAGTGGAACGACCTCCGGACGGGGTTCCGCGACCTCGCAGACGAGCTGCTGAACGACGTCGAGGCGAACGCGGGTCTGGCGCCCTCGTCGTTCCAGGTGCTGTGGTTCCTGGTGACGGCCCCCGAGCAGTCCGCGCCGATGAGCAGGCTCGCCGAGACGCTGGGGTTCACCACGGCGGGCACGACGAAGGTCGCCGACCGGCTGGCCGACGCCGGGTTCGTGGAGCGCGAGACGCACCCGGCCGACCGGCGGGTCATCCTGGCCGTGCTGACCGACGCGGGCCGGGAGAAGGCGGTGGCCGCGTCGACCGTGCTGGCGAAGGCGTTGGAGGAGCGGGTGGTCGGCCGGATCGGCGCCGACGCGTTCGCCGCCCTCGTCGACACCATCGGTGCCCTGACGCCGGGCTCCTCGAAGGACCGCTGACGCCGGGAGGGGCGCCCGCCGTGCGGACGCCCCTCCCGAGCGGGTCGGATCAGCTCCGGGTGACGTGCACCCGGACCTTCACGCCGTCGCCGACGACACCGTCGGCCCCCTCGGCGACCTCACCGTGGTGGACCGCGTCGGCCAGGGTCTCGCCCGCGAGGAACGCCTCGTGCGTGCGGACCGCGCCGACGACCGACTCCGGCACCTGGAGGGTCAGCACGATCCGGTCGGACACGTCCAGGTCGGCGTCCTTGCGGGCCTGCTGGACCACGCGGACCAGGTCGCGCGCGACGCCCTCGTCGGCCAACTCGGGGCTGACGACGGTGTCGAGCACGACCAGGCCACCGCCACCGGGCAGCGCCGCCGTGGCGGCCGGGTCGGTGGCGACGAGCCGCTGCTCGTACTCCTCCGGGAACAGCTCGATGCCCGCGGCGACGATCGCGCCGGACTCGGTCGTCGTCCAGTCACCGGCCTTCACGGCCTTGATCACCGTCTGCACCTCGCGCCCGATCCGGGGACCGGCCGCGCGGGCGTTGACCGCGAGCTGGAAGTGGCCGTGCGCGTCGACGTCCGTGGTCAGCTCGACCGCCTTGACGTTGACCTCGTCGCGCAGGATGCCCGCGAACGGCTCCAGCGACGCGACCTCGTCGGCGGCGATGACGAGCTTCGCCAGCGGCAGCCGGACGCGCAGCTTGTTCGCCTTGCGCAGCGACGACGCCGTGGACGCGATCTGCCGCACGCGGTCCATCGCCGTGACGAGCGCGGCGTCGGCGGGCAGGTCGGCCGCGGCCGGGAAGTCGGCCAGGTGCACCGAACGGCCACCGGTCAGCCCCCGCCAGACGACCTCGGTCGTCAACGGCAGCAACGGGGCGGCGACTCGGCTCACGACCTCCAGCACGGTGTGCAGGGTGTCGATCGCGTCGGCGTCACCGGCCCAGAATCGGTCGCGCGACCGGCGCACGTACCAGTTGGTCAGGACCTCCAGGAACTCGCGGATCTGCGCGCACGACCCGGAGATGTCGTACACGTCCATCGCGGCCTGAACGTCCCGCACGAGGTCGTGCGTCTTCGCCAGGACGTACCGGTCCAGCACGTTCTGCGAGTCGGTGCGCGAGGTGCCCTCGCGACCGGCGGCGTTGGAGTACAGCGCCAGGAAGTACCACGAGTTCCACAGCGGCAGCACGGCCTGGCGGACGGCGTCGCGGATGCCCCGCTCGGTCACCACCAGGTCGCCACCGCGGAGGATGGGCGAGGACATCAGGAACCAGCGCATGGCGTCCGAGCCGTCGCGGTCGAACACCTCGTTGACGTCCGGGTAGTTCTTGCGGGACTTGGACATCTTCTGGCCGTCGTCGCCCAGCACGATGCCGTGCGCCAGCACGTTCACGAACGCGGGCCGGTCGAACAGCGCCGTGGCCAGCACGTGCATCGTGTAGAACCAGCCGCGCGTCTGGCCGTTGTACTCGACGATGAAGTCGCCGGGGAAGTGGTCGTCGAACCACTCGGCGTTCTCGAACGGGTAGTGCACCTGGGCGAACGACATCGAGCCGGACTCGAACCAGCAGTCCAGCACCTCGGGCACCCGGCGCATGGTCGACTTCCCGGACGGGTCGTCCGGGTTGGGGCGGGTCAGCAGGTCGACGTGCGGGCGGTGCAGGTCGGTCGGGCGCGTGCCGAAGTCGCGCTCCAGTTCGTCCAGCGAGCCGTACACGTCGACGCGCGGGTACTCGGGGTCGTCCGACACCCACACGGGCAGCGGCGAGCCCCAGAACCGGTTGCGCGAGATGTTCCAGTCGCGCGCGTTCTCCAGCCACTTGCCGAACTGGCCGTCCTTGATGTGCTCGGGCACCCAGTTGATCTGCTGGTTGACCTCGACCATCCGGTCCTTGAACTGCGACACGGCGACGAACCACGCCGACACGGCCCGCTGGATCAGCGGGTTGTCGCAACGCCAGCAGTGCGGGTACGGGTGGTCGTAGGTCTCGTGGCGCAGCAGCAGACCGGCGGCCTTGAGGTCGCGGATGATCGCCTTGTTCGCCTCGAACACGTGCACGCCCTGGTACGGCGGCACCTCGGCGGTGAACTCGCCGTTGGGGCCGACCGGGACGACGACCTCGATGCCCGCGGCGTCCGTGACGACCTTGTCGTCCTCACCGAACGCGGGGGCGATGTGCACGATGCCCGTGCCGTCCTCGGTGGTGACGTAGTCCGCGGCCAGCACCTGGTGCGCGTTCTCGCGGCCGACGAAGAAGTCGAACGGCGGCGTGTACTTCCGGCCGATCAGGTCAGCGCCCTTGACCCGTGCGACGACCGGCGGCTCCTCGCCCAGCTCGCGGGCGTACGCGGGCACGCGGGCCTCGGCGAGCAGGTAGCGCTCGCCGTTCGCCTCGACGGTCACGTAGTCCACGTCCGGGTGCACCGCGGCGGCCAGGTTGCTCGGCAGCGTCCACGGCGTCGTCGTCCAGACCAGCGCCAGCTCGCCGGTCTCCAGGCGCAGACCGACCGTCACGGCCGGGTCCTGCCGGTCGCGGTAGACGTCGTCCATCTTGGTCTCGGTGTTGGACAACGGCGTCTCACAACGCCAGCAGTACCAGAGCACCCGGAAGCCCTCGTAGACCAAACCCTTGTCGTAC
>DATMCA010001650.1:0-5106 GCA_035559015.1 Umezawaea sp.
GCCATCGCCGACCAGCAGGGGTACCCCCGGGTCACGACCCGCGCGAACCGCCTGGTGTACGCCACCATGACCGGCACGGACATCGCGCTCTACCGGCTGGACCAGACCTACGCGCAGCTCTCGGCCAAGGGCGCGAAGGTCTTCCGGCTCACGTCCACGCCGATGCGCGCGGGTGATCCGCTGACCCTCATGCACGCGAGCGGCCGTTCGGCCTGCCGGGCCGAGGCCGTGGTCGACCGCTTGCGCGAAGGCGGCTACGAGATGACCGACTCGATCCGCTACACCACGAGCCCGGACTGCGCCCCGTCCCACGGCCAGTCGGGTTCACCGCTGCTGGCCACCGACGGCGTCACCGTGGTGGGCGTGCACAACACCCACAACACCGCGGGCGCGATGTGCACCGACGACAACCCCTGCGAGGTCGGGCCGGACGGGACCACGACCGCCGTCCAGGGCCGCGCCTACGGCCAGCAGGTCAACCTGATCACGGCCTGCCTCGGGCACGGGACGCGGCTGGACCCGCACCGCCCCGGCTGCACCCTCACCCTCGCCCGGCAGCGGTGATCACCCGGTAGCAACGGTGGAGGGTCGGCACGACCCTCCACCGTCTGCCGAGCGCCTACCAGGCCAACTCCCCCTCCTCGTCCCGGAGGGTTCCCGTCGGTCCGTCCACGTCGAGGGTGGCCAGCCGCACGACGACCGCGGCGCTCTCCGCCGGCGACCTCCCGATCCCGAAGGCCGCGGTCATGTCGGTGGCGGTGGTGCCGGGCTCGACCGCGTTGAACTTGATACCCGGCTGCGACTTGGCGTACTGGACCGTCAACATCGTGGCCGCCGCCTTGGACGCGGAGTACAGCGCGAGCGGCAGCCCGAACTCCGGTCGGTCGGGGTTGGTCACCGCCCAGAACGACCCGGCGCTGCTCGACACGGTGACCACGGTGGGGTTCGACGACTTGCGCAGCAGGGGAAGCGCGGCCTCCGTGACGCGCACGATCCCCACCGCGTTGGTGTCGAAGACCCGCAGGGCCGTGGGACCGTCGAGCCCTTCGGCCCCGAGGACGCCCGCGTTGTGCACCAGCACGTCCAGCCGGCCCTCGGTCGAGTCGATCGCCGCCAGCGCGTCGCCCACCGACGCGTCGTCGGTCACGTCGAGCCGCACGAACCGCGCGCCGAGGTCCGCCGCGGCCTTCTCCCCCCGTTCGGCGTCCCGCGCTCCGATGTAGACGGTGTGGCCGAGCGCCAGGAGTTGCCGGGCTGTCTCGAAACCGATGCCCTTGTTGGCCCCGGTGATCAGTGTGACGGTCATGCGATTCCTCTCGAAGCGGGTGGTCCCGGAGATCAGGCGGTCAGCTGCCGGAGCAGCTCGCCGCCGTCGTGCAGGGCCGTCATGTGCACGAACCGCCCGTCGCGGACCTGGTAGACGGCGAACTCGACGATCTCGAACGAGGCGCCGGTGGGAGCCACACCGAGCCATTCCTTGACGGGCGTACCCGTGTTGATCAGCCGCGCGGCCAGGCGGTCGCCGTCGAAGAGCAGTTCCTCGAGTTCCCAGTGCAGGTCCGGAACCGCGTCCACGTCGGCCCGCTGCACCGCGAGGAGGTCCTCGCGGGTGGCCGGCTCACCGTTCAACGTGGTCCGGTCGTCGATGAACTCGTCCATCCGATCGAACCTGTGGGCGTTGAGCTCCTCGATGTAGCGCAGGTAGAACTCGCGCAAATCGTTGTCGGACATCGGGTTGCCTTTCCGGCGAATTCTGTAGCGATCGATGCAGAACTCGACCATAGCACGTTCCGCAGCGATCGATGCAGAAGTGCCGACGGGGCCGGTCAGGACGGCGCGCGGAAGTCAGCGGCCGCGACGACCCGGCCCGGCGATCCTCAGATGAGCGGCCAGCCGCGCAGTGCGGCGTCGACCATCTCCTGGAGTTCGTCGCGGCCGACGCCGCTGGCGGCCTGCACGGCGATGCCGAACGACAGGGTCGTGACGTAGCGGCCGAGCAGCGCCGGGTCGGCCTCAGGAGGCAGGTCACCGTCCTCGACGGCACGCCGGAACCGCTCTCGGACGTCGGAGTAGCCGTTGTCGCGCCAGGCGATCAAGGACTCGCGGACCTCGCGCCCGGAGTCGCTGGTGGCCAGGGCGCCCGGGACGCCCAGGCAGCCGTTGGGGTGCGCCGGACGCGTGGTGGTCCGAACGGTGCCGGCCAGGATCGCGGTGACGACCGCGAGGGCGGTCGGCTCCTCCAGGGCCTGGGCCAGGTAGGCGCTCGGACCCTCGGTGTAGCGCTCCAACACCTTGCGGAACAACTCTTCCTTGTTGCCGAAGGTCGCGTACATGCTGGTGGTGGAGATGCCCATCGCCTCGGTCAGGGTGGCCAGACTGGCCCCCTCGTAGCCGTGCTCCCAGAAGGCCAGCATGGCGCGCTCCAGGGCCTCGTCGGCGTCGAATCCCCGCGGTCGGCCGGTCGGGCGTCGCTTCCTGGTCTCCACCCCCGCAGCCTACTCCTTCCGCAGCGATCGATGCGGAACGTGCTAGCGTGAATTACGCATCGATCACTACAAAACTAAAGCGGAGGTCGGTCCCCGTGGGACTGCTCGAAGGCAAGACCGCCTTGGTCACCGGGGGAAGCTCCGGGATCGGCCTGGCCAGTGCCGTGCGACTGGCGGCCGAGGGCGCGCACGTGGTCATCACCGGCAGGCGCCGGACCGAACTCGACGCCGCCGCCGAGGTGATCGGCCCCGCGACCACCGCGGTGGTCGGCGACATCTCGGACCTGGCCGACCTGGACCGCCTCTACGGGGTGATCCGCGACCGGGGCCGAGGCCTGGACGTGCTGTTCGCGAACGCCTCCGCCTCCTCCCTGGCAACGCTCGAAGACGTCACCGAGGAGCACTTCGACACCCTCTTCGACGTCAACGTCCGGGGCACGCTGTTCACCGTCCGCAAGGCGTTGCCGCTGCTCAACGACGGCGCCTCGGTGATCCTGAACGGGTCCACCAACGTGGACGTCGGTGATCGTGCGCTCGGCGTGTACGCGGCGACCAAGGCCGCCACCCGGTCGTTCGCCCGGACGTGGGCGAACGAGCTCAAGGACCGCGGCATCCGGGTCAACACCGTCACGCCCGGCCCGACCGACACCCCCGCCCTGTCGGGGCTCACCGCCGACCCGGCCGACTTCAAGCGGCGACTGGCCACGCGGGTGCCGCTGGGCCGACTCGGGCGCCCGGAGGAGATCGCCGCCGCCGTGGCCTTCCTCGCCTCAGCGCAGAGCAGCTTCATCACCGGCACGAGCCTGTACGTCGACGGCGGCCTGAACCAGATCTGAGTTCCGGAGCGAGGGAGGAGACCTGTGACGGTGATCGGCGTCATCGGCGCGGGCGGCGGCCAGATCGCCGGTGCCGCTACCGCCGGGACTTCGCGGTCGTGGCCCCCAAGGGAGCGCTACCGGTCAGCCCGCGTGGCACGCGCTCGCCCACCAGACCCGCGCCGAACCGGTCGCCAACCTCGCCGCGGCGCGGCGGTTCGTCGGGGCTCCGGCACGGCGGACTGAGGTCATCGGGCCAGGTCAGGTCCTGGCGCGGGCCACGACGTCCCGGACGGCGGCGAGGGTCTCGTCGGGGTGGTCGAGGTGCACGCTGTGGGTCGCGCCCGGCCAGCACACGACGGGAGCGCCGAGCGCGGCGGCCAAGCGCGTGTGGGCACCCCGGACGGCGGAGTCCGGTGCGCGGTCGGCCGTGACCACCACGGCCGGAACCTGCGGCAGATCCTTGCCCTGGAGCCCTTCGGACAGCGCGGTGATCCCGCGGACCGCCTCGGCCAGCCGTCGGAGGTCGACGTCACCGGTCCTGACGAGCGCGGCCTCGCAGTCCGGGCGCAGGCGCGCTCGCCGTGCGGCCCGCTTGGTGGCGGCTCTCGTCGCGGCGGACAGCGCGGTGCCGGGGCCGGGGATCGAGGCGAGGGCTCCCACCACGCGCATCGTCCGTTCCAGCCGAGCGCAGACGCGCGTGTCGTTGATCGGCGTCGGGTCGAGCAGGACCAGGCCCGCGACCTTCTCGGGGTGTTCGGCGGCGAGGAGGACCGCGACCGCGCCACCGAGGCTCTGCCCGACCAGCACCACGGGCCCGGAGTCGATCTCGTCGATCAGCGCGCCCAGGTGGGCGGCGGCTCCGGCGAGGGATCCGGTCTTGGTCGAGGTCCCGGTTCCGGGGCGGTCGTGCACGACCACCCGGCAGCCGGGATCGGTCACGAGACCCTCGGGCAGGCCTGGGAAGAAGCCCTCGCAGGATTCGGCGCCACCGGGCAGCAGCAGTACGGGTGGTCCGGTGCTGCCGTGCGTCCGGACGTCGTCGGTCGACATCTTGCTCCTCGGCACCTGGTCAGGGTGGTTCTGTTCGCCATGTTCGATCGAACTTGTACAACAATCCCACTGATTTTGTAGCACAATCCTGCCGTGTATCGTCATCCACCGTGGAAACGAGGGAGGCCGTGGCCCCGTCAGCCGGTGCGAGCACCGCCCCGGAGCGGGTGGCGGCCGCGCTGCGGGACGAACTGCTCGACGGCGCGCACCCGGTCGGCACCCGCTTCCGCGAGGAGGACCTGGCCGAGCGCTTCGACGTGGGCAGGCACACGATCCGCGCGGGGCTGCGCCTGCTCGTGGAACGCGGTCTGGTGGTCCACGAGCGCCACCGCGGCGCCGTCGTCGCCCCCTTGAGCAAGCGGCGCATCGACGAGGTGTTCGACTACCGCAAGCTGCTGGAACTGGGCGCGCTGCGCATGGCGCTGGACGCCGGCGCGGACCTGAGCCCGGTGCTGGCCGAGGTGGAACGGCTCGAAGCGCTGGCGGAACGGTCGCCGAGCCCGTCGTGGCGGGAACTGACGCAGGCGCACAGCGCCGTCCACCGCGCGATCGTCGCCGCGTCGGGCAACGCGCACGTGCTGGAGAGCTACCGGCGGTGCGAGGACGAGGTCCGCCTGCTGCTCACCTTCGTCCGGCCGGACTTCGACGCCGGGCGCCTGGCCGCGGTCCACCGAGACCTGGTCGAGAAGCTGGGGATGGGCGGGGAGGTCGCGGCCGAGGCCCTCACGGAGGACATCGACCACACCGGCCGG
>DATMCA010001651.1:0-5553 GCA_035559015.1 Umezawaea sp.
ACCGAAGGTGTGAACCGCCATGAGAAGACGATTCGCCGCGGCGATCTCCGCCGCGCTCCTGGCCGCGGCCGCGACAGTGGCCCTCTCGGCGGGCGCCGCGCCACCGGCCTCCGCGCACACGGTCAACCCGGCCGACTTCCAGCAGGTCGAACTCGCCAAGGGAGTCGCCGAGATGGGCGAGCCGATGTCGATGGCCGTGTTGCCCGACCGCTCGGTGCTGCACACCTCCCGCAACGGCACGCTGCGCCGCACCACGGCGGCCGGGACCACCAGCGTGATCGGCACGATCCCCGTCTACACCCACGACGAGGAGGGGCTGCAAGGCGTCGCCGCGGACCCCGACTTCGCCACCAACCGGCAGATCTTCCTCTACTACGCGCCGCCGCTGTCGACGCCGGGCGGTGACGCACCGGCCTCCGGCAACGACTTCTCCGCGTGGAACGGGGTCAACCGGCTGTCCCGGTTCACCCTCAACTCGGACTTCACGCTGAACACCTCGAGCCAGGTGGCGGTGCTGGACGTGCCGACCAACCGGGGCATGTGCTGCCACGTCGGCGGCGACATCGACTTCGACGCGGCGGGCAACCTCTACCTGTCCACGGGCGACGACTCCAACCCGTTCGACTCCGGCGGCTACGCCCCGCTCGACGAGCGCGGCGGGCGCAACCCCGTGTACGACTCGCAGCGCACCGCGGGCAACACCAACGACCTGCGCGGCAAGGTCCTGCGGATCAAGGTCGACGCCAACGGGACGTACTCGATCCCGGCGGGCAACCTCTTCGCGCCCGGAACCGCCCGCACGCGGCCCGAGATCTACGCCATGGGCCTGCGCAACCCGTTCCGGTTCAACGTGGACAAGGCCACCGGGGCGATCTACCTCGGCGACTACGGGCCCGACGCGGGCTCGGCCAGCTCGACCCGCGGACCCGCCGGGCAGGTGGAGTTCAACCGGATCACCTCGGCGGGCAACTACGGCTGGCCGTACTGCACGGGCGGGAACACCACCAACGAGACCTATGTGGACTACACGTTCCCGTCCGGGCCGTCCGGCGCCCGGTTCAACTGCGCCGCGCCGGTCAACAACTCGCCGAACAACACCGGCCTGACGAACCTGCCCGCCGCGCGCGCGGCGTGGATCAAGTACGACAACTGCTCCGTCGCCGCGTTCGGCTGCGGGTCGGAGTCCCCGATGAGCGCACCGGTGTACCGGTACGACGCGGCCAACCCGTCCACCGTCAAGTTCCCGGCCTCGCTGGACGGGCACGTGTTCGCCACGGAGTTCGGCCGCCGCTGGATCAAGACCATCGATGTCGGCTCCGACGGCTCGGCCGGGACGATCGGTGACTTCCCCTGGCGCGGAACGCAGGTCATGGACGCCTCCTTCGGCCCGGACGGGGCGCTCTACGTGCTCGACTACGGCACCGGCTGGGGTAGCGGCGACGCCAGCTCCGCGCTCTACCGCATCGAGTACATCGGGAGCGGCAACAACCGCGCGCCGACCGCGAGCGCGTCCGCCGACCGCACGTCCGGCGCCGCGCCGCTGACCGTGGCGTTCTCCTCGACCGGGTCGGCCGACCCCGAGGGCGGCGCACTGACCTACGCGTGGAGCTTCGGCGACGGCGGCACGTCCACCGCGGCCAACCCCAGCCACACCTTCACCGCCAACGGCCAGTACGCGGTCACGCTCACGGTGAAGGACCCGGCAGGCCTCACCGGCAGCACCAACGTGACCATCACCGTCGGCAACAGCGCGCCCGTGGTCACGCTGAACACCCCGCCCCCGGGAAGCCTGTTCAGCTACGGCGACAGCGTCCCCTACACGATCACGGTCTCCGACGCCGAGGACGGGACGGTCGACTGCGCGCGGGTGAAGTTGTCCTACCTCCTCGGCCACGACAGCCACGCCCACCCGATCACCTCGCGCACCGGCTGCTCGGGCACCATCGAGATCCCGGTGGACGGCGAGCACGACTCGGCGGCGAACATCTACGCCGTCTTCGACGCCGAGTACACCGACAACGGCGCCAACGGCGTGCCGCCGGCGACCACCCACACCCAGAACATCCTGCAGCCGCGGCACCGCCAGGCCGAGCACTACACGACGCAGTCGGGCACCGGCCTGTTCGACAAGTCGCCCGCGGAAGGTGGCCGCACCGTCGGCGACATCCACACCGGCGACTGGATCGAGTTCGACACCTACAACCTCACCGGCGCGAACCGGTTCACCGCGCGCGTGTCCTCGGCGGGGGCGGGCGGCACGATCACGGTTCGCACCGGCTCCCCGACCGGCCCGGCGCTGGCCACGCTGACCGCGCCGGTGACCGGCGGGTGGGAGACGTTCACCGAGGTCTCCACCGCGCTGACCGCAGGCTCCACCGCGGCGGGCAAGCTGTACCTGACCTTCGCGGGCAGCGGAACGGGCTACCTGTTCGACCTGGACGCGTTCACGTTCAGCTCGTCCACGGGCACCCGCACCGGTCCGAT
Source organism: Umezawaea sp. (assembly GCA_035559015.1). GTDB lineage: Bacteria > Actinomycetota > Actinomycetes > Mycobacteriales > Pseudonocardiaceae > Umezawaea. The sequence goes on from DATMCA010001651.1 coordinate 2,485, forward strand.
CACCGGCGCGGGCGGCAAGTGCGTCGACGTCAACGGCTCCAGCACCGCCGACGGCGCCAAGGTCCAGCAGTGGACGTGCAACAGCGGCGCGAACCAGCAGTGGACGGTCGACGGCTCCACCGTGCGGTCGCTGGGCAAGTGCCTGGACACCGCGGGCGGCGCCGTCGTGGACGGGACCGCCGTGCAGCTGTGGACCTGCAACGGGGCCACGAGCCAGGACTGGACCGCGGGCGCCAACGGCTCCGTCGTCAACACCAAGTCGGGCAAGTGCCTCGACGCCAACGGCGCCGGCACGGCCGACGGCACGCAGCTGATCATCTGGACCTGCCACGGCGGCACGAACCAGCGCTGGACGCTGCCGTGACGAACCCGCCGCGTGCCCTGGCACCAAGGAGGACGACATGAGGTACCCGACTTTCCGGAAAGCGCTCGGCGTCGCCGCGGCGGCGCTGGTCGCCGCAGCGGTCGGCGCCGCGCCGACGGCGGAGGCCGCGGACGCGCCGTACGACGTGCTGGTCTTCTCCAAGACCGCGGGTTTCCGGCACGCCGCGATCCCGAACGGCATCCAGCTGATCCGCGACCTGGGCGCCGCCAACAGCTTCACGGTGACCGCCACCGAGGACTCGGCGCAGTTCACGGCGGCGAACCTCGCGCGGTACGAGGCCGTGGTGTTCCTCAACACCACGGGTGACGTGCTCGACGCCACCCAGCAGTCGGCGTTCGAGTCCTACATCCGGGGTGGCGGCGGGTACGTCGGCGTCCACTCGGCGGCCGACACCGAGTACGACTGGTCCTTCTACGGCGAGCTGGTGGGCGCGTACTTCGCGTCGCACCCGGCCATCCAGCAGTCGACCGTCAGGGTGGAGAACCGGGCGCACCCGGCCACCTCGCACCTCGCCCCGACCTGGGTCCGCACCGACGAGCTGTACAACTTCCGCACCAACCCGCGTCCCACGGCCCGCGTGCTGTCCACTTTGGACGAATCGACCTACTCCGGGGGGTCGATGGGGGCCGACCACCCCATCACGTGGTGCAAGACCGTCGCGAGCGGGCGCTCCTTCTACACCGGCCTCGGGCACACGAAGGAGAGCTACAGCGATCCGGCCTTCCGCTCCGCGATCCTCGGCGGCATCCGGTACGCGGGCAACCGCGCCAAGGCCGACTGCCGTCCCGAGACCGGCTACACCACCCTCTACAACGGGTCGACGGCCGGCTGGTCGCAGACCGGTCCGGGCGGCTTCACCAACACCGACGCCACCCTCACCTCGTTCGACGGGATGGGGATGCTGTGGTACAGCGCCAAGGAGTTCGGCTCCTACTCCCTCAAGCTGGACTGGCGGATGCCGGGGGACGACAACTCCGGCGTGGTCCTCGGGTTCCCGGCGGGCAGCACCGCGGACTCGGCGCTGGCCAACGGCCACGAGGTGCAGATCGACGCGACCGACAGCGCGGACCGCACCACGGGGGCGGTCTACGGGTTCAAGGGCGCCGACGTCGCTGCCAGGGACGCCGCGCTGAACCCGCCGGGGGAGTGGAACACCTACGAGCTGCTCGTCGAGGGCGAACGGCTCCAGGTGTTCCTCAACGGGGTGAGGATCAACGACTTCACCAACACCGACCCGGCGCGGTCGCTGACCTCCGGGCACATCGCCATCCAGAACCACGGCACGGGTGACGACGTGTCGTTCCGCAACATCCGGATCAAGGAACTGGGCGGCACCGCGCCGCGCACCGGGCCGATCACCAGCTCCACGGGCAAGTGCGTGGACGTCAGCGGCTCCAGCACCGCGGACGGCGCCAAGGTCCAGCTGTGGAGCTGCCACGGCGGCGCGAACCAGCAGTGGTCGGCCGTCGGCAGCACGCTGCGCGCGTTCGGCAAGTGCCTGGGCGTCGCGGGCGGCAGCACCGCCAACGGCACGCAGGCGCAGCTCTCGACGTGCGACGGCAGCGGCGGCCAGAACTGGACCGCCGGGGCCAGTGGGTCGCTGGTGAACGCCCAGTCGGGCAAGTGCCTGGACGCCAACGGCGCCAGCGCGGCCGACGGGACCCAGTTGATCATCTGGACGTGCCACGGCGGCACGAACCAGCGCTGGACCCTGCCGTGAGCACCTGCCCGGCCGTCCGCGTCCACGACGCGGACGGCCGGGCCGCGTGTCGGGATGGCCCGCCGTGAGCACGTCCGGTTACCGCGTTCGGTGAGCTTGCCCGCTGTCGGCCGTCCCGTTGTCGGGGGACCAAGCCGCGTGCCCGGTGGTGCACAGGCGAACGCGCCTGGTCGAGCGCTCGGTATCAGGTCGTGATCGCCCGCAACGTGGCGGCGAGTTCACGGTCCGGACTGGTGTTCCCGCCGTACAGCGGGCTGCAGGGGGTCGAGGCCAGCCGGACCGCGAGCGCGACGAGGTCCACGGTGGGATCGTCGTCGTGGTGGATCTCCGCGAGGCGGGCGAAGTCGATCATGACGCCTACGACGCTGCGGTTCGCGGTGACACCCAGCCGAGTGGTCCGCATGTGGAGCCGTTCTCGGTCGATGACCGCGGCGGGCGCGTCGTGGGCGGCCAGCACCGTGCTGATCTGCTCGGCGATCCTGCCGGTCAGAGTCGACGCAGGCGCCAAAGGCAACAACACGGGCAGCAATGTCGCCTCGTTGACCAGCAACACGACCCGCGGACGCCAGAACAGGACCGTGGCGTACCACGGGCCCAGCACCGTCGTGCCACGGTCGTCGTCGAGCGCGGAAGGCGGACCCGCCAGACGCAGCAGCTTCTTGGTGGCACGCACGATCAACACCCGCCCATCCTGCCCCGACCACGACTCGGCGCACCACACCAGCCGCTCTGAGCGGCCGGTCTCGCGGAATTCCCACCGGCCTCCGATGCCGGAGGGCACGGTCTGGGACCTGCCGCTGTGCCGTCAAGGCCCCCGGCAGGCGCCGAGCCGACCGGGGTGCGCGGGTGCGCTCAGGTGGGGGTGCAGGTCAGCGTCGGTGTCGCCGCTCTGCCCGTGGCCCGGAACCCGAAGGTGGTGCCGGCACCCGCGCCGATCGAGCCGTTCCAGCCGGCGTCCGCGGCG
>DATMCA010001652.1:0-4003 GCA_035559015.1 Umezawaea sp.
TCGCGATGGACGCGATCACCATGGGCGTCACACGGGTCGTCCTGGATTCACGCGATCCGGCCGGGAACAAGCGTGATCGACACGTCCTGAGTTCACGGACCAAGGCACGTGAGGCAGGACTGGCGTACGAGCACCTGCACACCTAGGCGGAACCCGCGCTGTGGGTGAGCGACGCGGTCGCGTGGTGCCACGGCGCCGGTGGCGACTGGCGCCGACGGGTGACCCCGCTCGTCAGGAGCGTGACGGATGAAGGAACCCTGAACAGCGCGAAACCCAGGCAGCGACCGTCCGGACGCCCACCTGGGTTCACTTCCCCCGCCTAGTGGCCGGGGCTACGCCAACCCTATCAGGACAAAGCGGCCCCACAAGCCCGCTCACCCCATCGAGCGAACTCACCCTCGGTCCGCGTCCAGGTTCGCCACCAGGCGGTTCATCACGTCGAGCGCCACCCGCAACTCCTCCGCCCCAACGGAAGCCGTGATCCGGTTCGCCCACGCGTGCTGCGCCCCGCGCAGGCCCTCCACCGCCGCGTACCCCTCCCCCGTCGGCCGGAACAGCTTCGCCCGCCGGTGTGCCGGGTTGGGTAGGTACTCGGCCAAACCCTTGTCCACCAACAGGTCCGCGATCCGCTGCACGCTCTGCCGGGTCAGCCCCATCTCGCGCGCGATCCCGGACACCGACAGCGGTTCGCGCAGCACGGCCCCGAGCACCTGCCACCACGCGGCCGTCAGGCCGACCGGCTTGGTCATCACCTCGGCGGCTTCCAGGAACCCGCCGTACAGCCGGAACGTCCGCATGACCACGTCGGTGAGCACGTCACCGGCCTCGGACCGCGGTTCGGTCACGCCGTGGCCGCCATCAGCTTGCCGAACCACGATGGGTCACCCGTGCTGAACAGGCCGTACCAGGCCTCCAGCACCTCGGGCGAGTACAGGTCCAGCGCCGCGAAGATCTCGCGGGCGAACTCGACCGCGCCGGCCGCACCGGCGGTGACCAGCCCGCGATCGGTGAACGCCCGCACGGCCTGGAACCGCGCGGCGCCACCGTAACCGGGCACCCCGGACAGCTCCTCGACGGCGTTGCCGGTGTGGTCGTACGAGTCGAGCAGGCCTTCGGCGGCCAGGCCGACCGTGGCGCCGCAGATGGCCGCCACCGGAACGTCCGCGGCGAGGAACCGGCGTGCGGTGGCGGCGAACGGCGCCAGTTCGCCGGTGGCCCACAGGCCCGCGCCGGGGAGGATCAGCATCGCGCTGTCGGCGGGGTCGAGGTCGGTCAGCACGGTGTCGGGCGTGATGCGCAGGCCGCCCGCGGACGTGACGGTGTCGAACGTCAACCCGACCGTGCGGATCGCGTAGCGGCCCGGCACGAGCTGCCAGTCGGGGGTGTTGATCGCCGCCGTGGCGAACCCGAACTCCCAGTCGGCCAGCGTGTCGTAAACCGCGAGGTGCACCGTCGTCGTCATGACAGCAGCCTGTCATTTTGACAGCATCCTGTCAATCAGGCGGGGATCGTAGAGTGCGGGGCATGGCAGACGAGCTGGTCCACTACGAGGTGCGGCGCGGCATCGCGACGATCACGCTGGACTCCCCCCACAACCGGAACGCGCTCTCGGCCCGGCTGCGGGCCGAGCTGACCGCGCACCTGAAGACCGCCACGACCGACGACGCCGTGCGGGTGGTCGTGCTGAGCCACACGGGCACCGTGTTCTGCTCCGGCATGGACCTCAAGGAGGCGGGCGGGGCGAACGCGAACCAGCAGGGGGTGAACGAGTTCCCGGCGATCCTGGAGCAGATCTGGACGAGCCCGAAGCCGGTCGTCGCCCGGCTGGCCGGACCGGCGCGAGCGGGTGGCGTGGGGATCGTGGCGGCCTGCGACATCGCCGTGGCGGCCGAGCACGCGACGTTCGCGTTCAGCGAGGTGCGCATCGGCGTGGTGCCCGCGGTCATCTCCGTGACGGTGCTGCCGCGGCTGCTCCCCCGTGCCGCGCACGAGCTGTTCCTCACCGGCGAGGCGTTCGACGCGGCCAGGGCGAAGGACATCGGGCTGGTCAACGCCGCGGTCCCCGCCGACGAGCTGGACGCCGAGGTGCGGCGGTACACGGACATGCTGGCGCTGGGCGCTCCCGGCGCGCTGGCCGCGACCAAGCGGATGCTCCAGGAGCCGCGCCCGTCGAACCTCGGCGAGGTGTTCGCGGACCTGCTGGAGCTGTCGGCCAAGCACTTCGGCGGTCCGGAGGGGCAGGAGGGCATCGCCGCGTTCGTCGAGAAGCGCAAGCCCTCCTGGGTTCCGCCCGAGGACTAGAACCAGCCGGTGCACTCGATGTGCCCCTGCGAGGAGCCGCAGGCGCGCATCAGCCGGTTGTCGTTCTTGAACGCGTCGGTGTGCTTGCTGTCGCCGTGGTCGATGCGGGCGTAGCCGAGGAAACCCTGGTAGCCGGATCCGTCGGGCTTGCGGCGGTCGGTCCAGATCTCCTCGCCGTTCGTCCCGCCGGAGATCCTCCCCCAGGCGCACTGGGTCTTGTTCGACGCCCGGAGTTCGACGACCCGGCCGGTCACCGTGACGACCGGGTTGTCGCCGTCGGCGACGTCGAACGGTGTGATCGGGTGCTCGTAGTCGCAGCCCGGATCGGAGGCGGCGAAGGCGGGCACGGCGCCGAGGGCGACGATCGTGGCGGCGGCGGTCAGCAGGGCGGCAAGGCGAAGCGGATTCATGGGACGACACTGTCCAGGCTGCCCCGAACTCCCGCTCACCGACCGAGATCACGCCGTTACCGGGACGCCCGGTAGTGCGCGAAGTCGCCCATGACCGACTTGCCGCGGCTCACCTCGACGGCGTCGCGCAGGCCCGCCTCGACCATCAGGGCCTGCGCGGCCCCGCCGGGCGAGTGCCCGTGGCCGTGGCCGTGCCTCGGCCTGAGCAGCCTGTGCACCGGCGCGGGCTCCCGGTGGTCGAGGTCGAGCAGGTGCAGGCTGCCTCCCGGCGCCAGAACCCGGCGGACTTCGCGGAGCGCGTCGAGCTTCTGCGGCCCCGGCAGGTGGTGGAGCATGAACGACGACAGCACCCGGTCGACGCTCCCGTCGGCGTACGGGAGCCGGTCGGCGTACCCCTGGTCGAGCCGGACCTCCAGCCCCGCGCGAGCCGTCTTGCGCTTGGCGACGGCGAGGGCGTCCGGATCGGGGTCGAGGCCGATCAGGGTCGCCCCCGGCGCGGCGCGACCGGCGAGCACCAGGACGTTGCCGGTGCCGCAGCCGATCTCCAGCACGGTCCCGTCGCTCGGCAGCGAGGCCTGGGCGACGAGCTGCCACTGGGCGTCCTTGGCGCCGAAGAGCGTGCTGAACACGTCGTAGAACGGCAGCAGCGAGCTCTTGCCCATCGCGGGCAGGTAAGCGCGGTCGGTGGTCACGGTGTTCTCCCCGGAACGAAGTTCGCCTGGCACTGCTAGCCTCTCAATGCCCTGACCTGCCGACAAGTGACGAAGTGCGGCTCCGATGGCACATTCTTCCGATCACGACGCTCCGCGCTCGACCCGCGTCAACGCCCAGGGCGTGCCGCTGGTCGACTACGTCCGGACCGCCGGGCTGCCCTCGGTGTCGGTCGAGCACTGGACCGGCGGCCACGCGCGGAACCACCTGTCCTCGCTGGGCACGCACGCCCACGACTTCCTCGTGCTGTTCTACGTCGAGCACGGCGGTGGCGTGCTGCGCGTGGACGGCCAGGACTGGGAACTCGCGGCCGGCGACGCGTTCGTCGTCGCACCCGGCGCGGTGATCACGCCGGACCACGCCCCGCGGACCGAGGACACCGAGGCCTGGGCGGTGTTCTTCCCCGCCGACGCGGTCGACCCGACGGCCCCGGCGTCCCTGGTCTCCTGGCGCCCCCACCCGCTGCTGTCCCCGTTCATCGGTCACCACCGCGGTGGCGGGCAGCGGTTCCACGTGCCGCCGGACGACCGGCCCGCCTGGTCGCGGCACCTCGCCGACCTGGACGCCGAACTGGCGGGCAG
>DATMCA010001653.1:0-2798 GCA_035559015.1 Umezawaea sp.
TCCCCGCCGGTGTTCGAGCCGGTGGACCGGACAGCCCGGCACGACCGCGATGGTCGTCGGGTGCGCGCGCGACGCCTCCAGCAGGACCGGGACCGCGCTGTACTTCACCGGGATCCGCCCGCGCCCGGTCAGCGGCATTCCCAGTGGCGCGTCGAGGTCCTCGCCGTTCGGCGGTACCACCATGCCCGGCACGTCGTCGGCGTTGCCGAGGATCCGGTCCCGCAACTGCTCGTTGAGGGTGCCGAACTCCTCGGCGACCTCCGACGCCCGACGTGCTCCGACCAGGTGGCGGGCCGCCCGCAGGTCGGTGCGCAGGTCGTCGACCACGTCCGCGGGCCAGTGGACGAACCGGTCGAGGTCCGGTGTGGGAGCGGCGCCGCTCCAGAACAGGGTGCGCCCGCCGAGGTACGGGACCTGGCCGACCAGCTCCAGATCACCCTCGGTGCGCCACGGCGCGGCCACGGCGGTGTCCATGAGAGGCTGGTAGGCGCTGCCGTGGTTTTGCACGTGACCGGGGAGCAGGAACGACCCCTGGTCGAGGACCAGGATCCTCGCGGACGGGGCGCGGGTGGCCATCTCGCGGGTCAGCGCGGCACCCGTCGCCCCGGCGCCGATGACGACGAAGTCGAACTCCCGATCGGCTACGTCCTGGTACTGCTGGAACAAGAAATCGGCCATGGCGTTCACGTTCGTCCGCTCCGTTTCCCATCGACCTGGATGACGACCCCGCCGCGCGGACCGGACGACGTCACCGGTCCCTCTTCGGCGGAACGTTCCCGCGCGGCCGGACCACGCGAACCGGTCAGCACCTCGTGGAGTTCGGCGGCGCTGTCCAGGAACAGGTCCGGACCGTCCGGAGGGGTCTCGGGCAGCCGGTGCCCGTTGCCCGTCCGGACACCCACCACCAAGGCGTCCAGCCCCCTGCCGAGCGCGACGTCGGCCGGGCTGTCCCCCACCACGCAGAGCCTCTCCCCCCACCGGTGTCCCGCGCCGATGAGCGCGCGGCGGGCCAGCACGCCCTTGGCCGTCGCGTCGTCGAGTCCCAGTCCGAGCCCGGCGAGGTCGTCGCGGGTCAGCACCGCCGAGACGCAGTGGCCCACCCCGTACCCCTCCAGGAGGTCCAGCGTCGCCCGCGTCCCGACCCACGCGCTCACCAGCGCGACGCGGATCCCGGCCTCGGACAGCCGCACCAGCATCTCGGGCACGCCGGGGAAGAGCGCACCGTGGGACATGTAGTCCCGGACCGCCAGGTCGACGCGGTCGCGCACCCGGACCGCCCCGACGCGCAACCGGCCGCTGACGACCTCGTCCCAGTAGGCCGCGCCCATGATCTCCGCGTCGGGGGGCGGCGGGACCCGCTCGACCGCGTGGAGGTCCAGGACGAACCGGAGGAACATGCGGGAGAAGTCGAACACCGTCCCGTCGCGGTCCAGCACGACCGAGGTGACCGGGCCGCGACCCCGGACGGCGCTCATGGCGAGTACCGGATCGGCTCGGCCACCTCACCGTCCGATGGCGGGACCTCCCACGGGAAGACGGTCCAGTCGTCGACCTCGATCGCCACGTGGTCGGCGCTCCCCGCCGCACCCGCGTTGCGCACCAGGACAGCGGTGCGCACGCTGCCGGCCCCCAGGCCCAGCACGGTCTCGGTGGCCAGCGCCATCGTGCCGCCGTCACCCATGATGTCGTCCACGACGAGCACGTCGGCGCCCTCCAGCGGCCGTTCGGGAACCACGTAGGTCAGCACCGCGTCGGCCCGCTCGCTGTAGCGCGAGTTGGTGCTGTTGCGCGGGATGCCGAGGATGCGGAAGTCCTCCACACCGAGCAGGTTCGACAGCGCGACCGCCACCGGCAGGCCGCCCCGCGCGATGCCGACGATGACCGCGGGGCGGAACCCGACGGCCCGGACCTCCTCCGCCAGCACGTCGATCGCCCGCCCGGCGTCCTGCCACCCCAGCACCAGCAGGCGTTCCCTCCGCCAGACGGGAGCGCCGGCCATCACGCGCGCTCCGCGGCGGTGCTCCGCCGCGCGGACGCCACCGACCCGGCCAGCCCCCGGTCGATGACGTGGGTGGTGTCCGGCCCGGTGCCGATGAGGTCCACCGGCCTCTGCAAACCGTTCTCGACCCACGCCACGAACTCGGCGGCGGCCTCGGGGAGCGGCTCCGCCCGCGACCCCGCGCAGGCCGGGTCGACGTAGTCGAGGAACGTCAGCGCGATGCGCGAGGGCCGGTTGATCCGGACCGACTCCCTGGCCCGCGCCATGTCGAAGGTGCCGACGCGACGGCGGCGGCCGGTGACCGTCCCGAACTCGACGATGCCCAGTTCCTCGGCCCGGCCCTGGGAGATCTCGGTGTCGAGCGGCCCCGCGCCCACCCTGATCGGGTAGGTGCGGAACACCAGGACGACGTCGTCGATCGCCAACGGGCCCAGTCCGGCGTCGGCCGCCGCGGTGCTCGCGGTGCTGTCCTTGCCCACGGTGTACGGGTAGCTCCCGAACAGCACCGACAGGCCGAAGCCGTTGGTGCCCTCCACCAGCACGTGACGCCCCTCGTCGAGGGCGACGTTCGACTCGGCGGCCACGTCGACGAGGTAGGGGCGCAGCTCCGGCACGTCCTCGGCTCGCCGCCCGGACCGCATCGCACGGGCCGCCAGCGCGGGTCCGTGCCCGCTGCCCGTGCTCTGCACCCGTTCGGTCAGCCCCTTGTCGGCCGCCTCGGCCTCGACGTGCTCCGGGTCGATGACGCTCGCCCGGTAGTCGACGCCCACCCGGTCGTGCACACCGAGGTCGTCGATCT
>DATMCA010001654.1:0-9103 GCA_035559015.1 Umezawaea sp.
CAGCCACCGTTCGTGGTTGCGCAGCACGTCGACGGTCCGGTGCCGTCCGTCGAGCACCTCGCCGACGGTGTCCAGCCCGAGCCCCAGCTCCCGGAGCAGCAGGATCTGCTGCAACCGGAGCACCTGCTCGCGCTCGTAGTACCGGTACCCGTTGCCCCCGACCCACGCGGGCGTGAGCAGACCGATGGCGTCGTAGTGCCGCAGCGTCCGCGAAGTCACCTTCGACATCCGTGCGACCTCGGCGATCGACCAGGCCATGTCCGTGTCCTCCCTGACCAGACGAACGGTAGATGTTGACGCAACGTCAAGGTCAAGCGTCGTTTGGCAGTATGGGCGGGGTGTGGACCATCGCCGGCTCTCTGACGCTCGTGCCCGCTCTCGATCGGCTCGACCTGGTCGCCGATCCCGTGGCCGCCGCGCTCCGCTCGCTCGACCCGTCCGACGCCGCGCGGTGCGCGGTGGCGGAGATCGACCCCTCGCTGGCCGACACGGCCGAGTTCTGCGCCCACTACGGGTCGCCCCTGTCGGCGTCGGCCAACTGCGTGGTGGTCGCCGGACGCCGCGGGGACGCGACCCGCTACGCGGCCTGCATGGTGCTGGCGACCGAGCGGGCCGACGTGAACGGGGTCATCCGGCGGCGCCTGGACGCCCGGCGGGCCTCCTTCGCGCCGATGGACGACGCCGTGTCGGCGACCGGGATGGAGTACGGCGGGATCACGCCCGTCGGGGTGCCCGCCGACTGGCCCGTGCTGATCGCGCCCTCGGTGGCCGTCGCCCCCGAACTGGTGATCGGCAGCGGCATCCGCGGGAGCAAGCTGCTGGTGCCCGGTGACGTGCTGGTGAAGCTGCCGGGCGCCGAGGTGCTGGAGGGCCTGTCCCGGCCCGTGGAGGCCTGACCCGTCAGAGCCGCAGGTCCTGCGGGCCGTACAGGGCGGCGGGCGCGCCGGTGTGCATGGCCCAGTACCGGTCGCCGTACGACCAGTGCCACCACTCGGTCGGGTAGTTGACCAGGCCGGCGGTCCGCAGGGCGTGCCCCAGCAGTCGCCGGTTGTACCTGGCCAGCGGCGAGATGCCGCCCGCGTCCGTATAGCAGGCGTTCCGGCTCTCCTCGGGGGACGCGTTCACCTCGGTGCCCATGAACACCTCCTCGCCCGACTCGCTGCACAGCGTCAGGTCCACGGCGGCCCCGCTGACGTGCGGCGCGATCTCGGGCGGCGAGATGTACCTGCTGGCCGCGACCCGCACCTCGGACTCGCTCCACGAGGGGTTGTCCGCGCGCAGCGCGCTGGCGTACTCGGCGAAGTACCGCTCCTGGAGCCACAGCGGCCGGTACGCCTCCACGATCAGCAGCCGCAGCCCGACCGGCAGGTGCCCCTGGGCCACGAGCAGCCGCTCGACCACCCCGGCCCGGAGGTGGACGTACGCGCCGGCGGGGTCGGCCTGCCGGTCGTCCAGCGCCAGCTCCCCGATCGTGCGGAGGTCCACCAGGGGCTCCCCGCACTCGTCCGCGGGCAGGTCCGCGACCCTCGGGTTGGACAGCAGCACGAGTTCGCTCACAGTGTCACCCGCGGTGCTCGTCGGGAAACGGTGATCGTGACCGGCGAACCCGGCGATCGGCTGTGCACCGGGGGCGAATTCACCCGGCCTGGTACGACTGGAGCATCGCGAGGGCCTCGTCGACGTCGTCCGTGACGACGATCCACCGCTCGGCGTCCCGGCCGCGGGCCAACTGCTGCACCAGCGGGGCCGCGGGGACCTCGTTCAGCCAGAAGTCCTTCCCCAGGAACACCATCGGAGCGGCCGGACCCACGCTGCCGTAGTAGTTCTGGCAGAAGTCCTGGAACACCTCCTGCACCGTCCCGGCCTTGCCCGGCGTGTACACGATGCCGCCGGTCGCGACCGTCAGCAGACCTTCCTCCCGCACCGAGTTCGCGAAGTACTTCGCGTGCAGCTCGCAGGCGGGGTTGGGCGGCTCGTGGCCGTAGAACCACGTCGGGATCCCGATCGTGCGGGGCACCGGGCCGACGGGCAGGTCGGTCGGGAACGCCGCCAGCCACCGGCCGATGCTTTCCTCGTCACCGCCGAAGCCCGGAGCCGCGGCGATCCGGTCCAGCACGTCGGCCACGTCACCGCTGTCGGCCAGCCGGACGCCGAGCGGCACCGCCTCCATCGCTCCCGGTCCGCCGCCGGTCAGCACGGTCAGGCCCGCCCGGCCCAGCGCGACCCCGAGGTCGACCGCCGAGCGGTACCCGGCCGAGTCGCGGGCCAGCGCGTGGCCGCCCATCACGGCAACGGGCTTCCCGGTCAGCACCTCGTCCAGCGCCTCGGTGATCGCGTGGTCGTGCAGCCGCTCCGCGAGCGCGTGCAGCGGGTCCGGGTGCTTGCCGACGCCCCGGCTGTGCCGGTAGACCCGCGCGTCCAGGGTGTCGGCGTACGACGCGGGCACCGCGGGGTCGAAGCCCGCGAACAGCTCGGCGGGCGTGTAGAGCCTGGTCCGGTACACGTCGTACGGCACGTCCGGGATGGCCGGGAACGTCAGCGCCCCGGCGGCCTCCGCCCGGCGTTGCAGCGCGGGCGACAGCAGGCAGCCGAGGAAGAGGGCACCGTCCAGCGGGCCGCGCACGTCCTCGCCCGTCAGGTCGAGCCCGGTGAGCACCGCGCCGCGCAGGTCGGCCGTGGCGCGCAGCTGGTCCAGGTCGCTGATCTCGGTTCGCACCGCCGAATCGTACGGTGTCGCCAGTGAAGACAGCGCAGAACCGAGATCCGCGTTGTCAGCGGTAACGGGTCGTGCAGGACTGGGCCGAACCGTTGAGGAATCCGTCGCGGAACGCCTCGACCCGTGCGAAACCGGACGGAATGGTCGTGCCCTTCGCGTCACCCGCGATGAGGCTGTTCCGCGACAGCAGCTCCACGATCGCCTCGTCCAGGTCGCCGGGCGAGAGCTCCAGCGGCGCCTTGCGGGAGCGGACGATCGTCGACGCCCACAGACCGGTGAGGCACGCGGTGCGCTGGCCCGCGACGACCCCCTCGACCGACAGGCCCATCGACTCCTGCACGGCGACCGCGTACCGGGAGGCGACCGCGCCGAACGCGGCGAAGTCGCCGATCCGGCTCACCTCCACCAGCGCCCCGAGGTCGATGCCCACCGCGCCGTCCGCGCAGTAGCCGGCGGGCGACGTGGTGGCGCACCTGCCGTTCCAGGCGACCGCCGAACCGGGGAACGCGGCCGCGAGGCTGTTCTTCAGGTCCAGCAGCGCCTGCTGGTCGTCGACGCGCAGGTTGCCCGCGCCGAAGCCGATGTCACCGTCCTGCTCGCCGAACACGTCCTGCGTGCTGCGCCTGCCGATCTCCTCCAGGTCGATCCGCGCGCAGCGCTGCGGGTCCTCGGCGAAGCCGAACCCGAACGCGGTCACGCGGTCGAACGCCGTCCCGTGCGCGCCCTGCGCGTCGAACGCGCTGCCCGCCGAGTCCCTGATGGCGAACAGGGTCGTGAGGATCTGGTTGAGGCCGGGGCCGGTGGAGAGCTGGAACCGCTCCGAGTTCCCCTCGGCGACCCAGCGGAAGTAGTTGCCCGCGTAGCAGTCCGCCTGCTGCTCCTTGACGATCGACGGCGCGTTCCCGCCCGCGCCGAGCCGGAACTGCACCGCGTGGCCCATCTCGTGGGCCAGCACGGCGACCGCCGAGATCGGGTCGAGCGACGGCAGCAGCTTGCCGCGGTCCCAGGCGACGACGTCCTCGCCCGCGCAGTAGAAGGCGTTGACCAGACCCTGGGTGTCCGTGCCGCACAGCCGCAGGTTCGGGCCGCGCGAGTCGTAGGACACGAGTTGCCGCACGGGCTCGAAGTCCAGGTCGAACCGGTCGGGGAACTGGGACTCCCAGTAGCCCTCGACGTCGGCGACGGCGCTGGTGGCGAGCCGGTCGATCGCGCCGCCGTCGGAGTTCCCGGCCTTGCGGTCCGCCTCAGGAGCACCCGGCCGCGGACCGCTGTCGCCCGTGGTGATCGCGAGCCCGGCCACCTTGAGCGGGTCGAGCCTCGACGACTCGCCCGCCCGGCCGGGCACGCTCTGCGCGCACCCGGCGAGCAGTGCGGCGGAGACCGCCGCGACCACCAGTGCCTTCACGACGGGGTGCCTCAGCCCAGGAAGACGGACTTGACGCCCGCGGGGAAGCCGAGCGGGGTCACGTCCGCCACGTCGTCGGTCACGACGGCGGACTTGCCCTTGCAGCCGACCTCGGACCAGACCTTCATGGAACCGCTGACGGTCAGCGACAGGAAGCCGCCGCGCAGGTCGTTGCAGCCGGGGGTGGCGACGCCGGTGGCGAAGTTGTCGCCGCTGGTGTCGTCGAAGTTCTTGCCGCTGAACAGGGTCGCGGACTGCGCGGGCTTCGCGCCGGGAGCGGCGGTCGGCGGGACGGGCTTCTCGGTCGGGCCCGCCTTCTTGCCGTCCGGGGTGATGCCGAACCACGTGCCGCCGACGCCCTGGCCGAGGGTGTCACCGGGGTTGACGTCCTTGCTGAACCGGTAGAGCGGCCAGCCGCCGAGGGTCACCTGGATGCTGCCGTCGTCGCGCTTCACGAACCCGACGGCCTCCTTCTTGACGCCCGCGATGAACACCTTGCCGCCCTTGGCGACCGTCACCGGCGGCCACGTCTTGGCGCAGTCGCCGTTGCAGGTGGCCTTCGACGGGTCCGCGGTGTCCTTGTCGAACCGGTAGAGGGTGAACCCGGAACCGTTGACCACCACGGGGTCGAGCTGCCCGGCCGCGGAGGCGCGCAGCGAGACCCACTTCTCCTTGACCTCGGTCGGGGCGTCCGGGGGAGCCATGTCACCCACCTTCTCGTCCGCCTTGTTCGACCGCGCGGTGCCCGAGAGCAGCGTCGCGTCCGTGGCGTCACCGCCCTCGGCGTCCTGCGACTTGGACTGGGAGGGCGCGGGGGCCGCGGTGCCGCCGGTGGTGCCGCCGCAGGCGGACAGCGCGATCGTCCCCGCCGTGAGGAGGGCAGCGAGGGGCCAGACGTGCTTGCGCAGCATGGGGTTCTCCGAGTGGTGTCACGAGCCGGGATTCGGTGTTGCGACTCGTACACGCATCCGAAGCGCAACCGGTTCAGCCTGGTTCGCGAAAACTCCGAAAATCTCGCGAAGCGCGCCCCCGTGCGGAGTTCTTCCAGCCTCTCAGAAGATGACGGTCTGGTTCCCGTGCACCAGCACCCGGTCCTCCAGGTGCCACCGCAATCCCCGTGCCAGCACGGCTTTCTCGACGTCCCGTCCTTTTCGGACCATGTCGCCGATGGAGTCGCCGTGGTCCACCCGGATCACGTCCTGCTCGATGATCGGCCCCGCGTCCAGGTCCGCCGTCACGTAGTGGCAGGTCGCGCCGACCAGCTTCACGCCGCGGCGGTGCGCCTGGTGGTACGGGCGGGCGCCGACGAACGACGGCAGGAAGCTGTGGTGGATGTTGACCGCCTTGCCGATCCAGTCCGCGCACAGCTCCGGCGGCAGGATCTGCATGAACCTGGCCAGCACCACGGCGTGCGGCTCGTTCGCGTCCACGAGCTGCCGGAGCTGCCGGAACGAGGCCCGCTTGCCCTCCGGGTCGTTCGCCGGGAACGGCACGTGGTGGAACGGGATGCCGTGCGCCCTTGTGATGCCCGCGAGGTCGGCGTGGTTGCCGATGACCGCGGCCACGTCGGCGTCCAGCTCGCCCGCCGCGACCCGGCCGAGCAGGTCGTAGAGGCAGTGGCCCTCCTTCGACACCAGGATGACGACGCGCTTGCGCTCGCCGGTGTCGGTGATCCGCCAGCTCGTGTGGCCGCCCAGTTCCCTGGCGATCTCGGTGAACCGGGACCGCAGCTCCGCCACGCCGAACGGCAGCGAGTCCGCCCGCACCTCCTGGCGCGTGAAGAACCAGCCCGTGTCCGGGTCGGTGTGGTAGGCCGCCTCCACGATCCAGCCGCCGTTGTCGGCGAGGAACGACGAGATCCGGGCGACGATGCCCGTCCGGTCGGGGCACCCGAAGGTGATGACGTAGCGGCGTTCAGGCTGGGGCACGGGGTAGGAGTATCCAGGATCACACCCTGGGCAGTGCGTCCAGGAGTGCCGTGTCACCGGTGACGACCGCGCCGCTGGGCCTGCCCCACACCGCGCGGAACAGCGAGTCGGCCGTGCCCGCGACGGTCGTGTCGCCGTCCGTGCCCGACCCGGTGACCGGTCCGACGGCGGGCGCCTCACCCGGCGTCAGCCGCACCTCCCAGGCCCGGCCGGCGTCGGCGGCGTGCAGCACGATCACGCCCGCGCGCTCCACCGGGTGGCGGCGGGCGGCGATCACCGTCATCCGGGTGAGGAACTCGTCGATCCCGTCGGCCGCGAACTCCGGCGTGAACAGCAGCGGCGGCACGTCGTCGCCGGACCGCGCGTGCTCGGCGTCCAACCGGTGGATCGCGGCCTCGTGCGCCTGCCTGCGGGCCCAGAAGCCCGCGGTCTCGGTGCCGATCAGGGTCCACCGCGGCTTCGCCGGATCAGCCGCGCGCAGCTCGTCGGCCAGCTCCCGCGCCCGCTCGTCCCACCACACCAGCAGGTCGTCCCACTCGTCCGGCGCACCCGGCCACTCCGGGCGCTCGTCGACGGACTCGGAGCGCAACGCGGCCAACGCCCACGCGTTCACCCCGGCGATGTGCCGGACCAGGTCGTGGACGGTCCACAGGGGACACGTGTCGACCGGGGCCGACGGCCCGGCGTCGACGGCCGCCGATCGCAGTGCGCGGGCTTGGGCGGTGTAGTGGTCGATGAACTCGCGGTGCTCCACCCCGATCAGCCTAGAGGTCGCACGGCGTCCCAAGGCACCGTGATTTCCCCGAGCCGCCAGCGTTTCCGCGTGTCGAGCACCGGCCAGTCGCGAGCGGCCAGCAGTCGCACGGCCTCGACCCAGCGGGCGCGGGGGCCGAACGGGGCGAACGGGGCGGCGGTCGCCCAGCACGCGTCCAGGTCGGCCAGCAGCCGGTGCACCCGCTCGCCGTCGACGTTGCGGTGGATCAGCGACTTGGGCAGCCGCTCGGCGAGGTCGCCGGGGGTCTCCAGGTCGGCGGGCAGGCAGGCGAGCGTGAACGTCAGCGGCCCGTCGGCGTTCAGCGCGACCCACGAGCAGCGCCTGCCGATCTCGTCGCACGTGCCCTCGACCAACACCCCACCCGGCGCGAGGCGACCGAGCATCGTCGCCCACGCCTCATTGGCCTGCTCCTCGGTGTACTGGCGCAGCACGTTGAACGCGCGCAGCAGCACCGGCCTGGCCCCGGCCAGCTCGAACCCGCCGCGGCGGAACTCCAGCCGCGGCGGGTCGGCCGCGGCCTCACCGGCGGCGACGCGGTCGGCGTCCAGTTCCAGCCCGAGCACGCGCACGTCGTCGCGCACGGCCCGCAGCCGCGCGGCCATCTCGACCGTGGTCACGGGGGTGGCGCCGTACCCGAGGTCCACGACGAGCGGGTCGGCCGCGGTGGTCAGGGCGTCGACGACCAGCGGCGTGCCGACCATCCAGCGGTCGACCCGCCGCAGCCGGTTCGGGTTGGTGGTGCCCCTGGTGGGCAGGCCGAGCGTGCGCGCCCGGCCGGCGGCTAGCCGCGGTTTGCGAGCCATTCGGTGGTGAACTCGTTTTCCTTGTCGAGCAGCTTGGCGACCTGTTCGGCGATCATCGTCTCCAGCTTCCCGCCCATGAGCGGGATGCTGACCTTGACCTGGCCGGTGAGCACCATCTTGCTGCCGCCCGCGTTCTCCGCGAGCACGATCGTCCCGTCCAGCCTGCCGGGGACGCCGTTGAGCGTCACCTCGACCGTGCCGGTGGTGCCCGCCTCGGTCCACACCTCGGCCCGGTGGATCACCAGGTCGCCGCCGAGCAGGCTCTTCGCCACCGACGGCAGGTGTTCGGCGGACACGCCCTGCTTGAGCTGGTAGGACGTCTTCGCGTCCGCCGAGCTGAACGACACGAGCTGGGCGTCGTTGCCGCCCAGGACGGCCAACCGGTCGCGCAGGTAGGTTTCGTCGACCAGCGCCTTGAAGACGTCCTGCACGGGCCACGTGGACGTGGTGTGGTGCTCGATGCGGCGTGCCATGGCGCGGAGGTTACCGTTGACGGTTGTGACCACCCCGCTGTCCAGTGCCCGCGCGCGCACCGCTGTGCCGCTCGCCGAGCGCACCACGCTACGGCTCGGTGGCCCGGCCACGACGTTCCTGCAGGCCACCACCGCCGCCGACCTGGTCGAGGCCGTGCGCGCGGCCGACGCCGCCGGCGAGCCGCTGCTGCTGCTCGGCGGCGGGTCGAACCTCGTCGTCGCCGACGCGGGCTTCGCCGGGACCGTGGTGCAGGTGGCCACGACCGGCCGCCGCGCGGACCCGTTGGGCGACGGGCTGGTGCAGTTCACCGTCGAGGCGGGCGAGAACTGGGACTCCGTCGTCGCCGAAGCCGTCGCGCAGGGCCTGGGCGGGCTGGAGTGCCTGTCCGGCATCCCCGGCCTGGTCGGCGCGACCCCGGTGCAGAACGTCGGCGCGTACGGCGTCGAGATCTCCCAGGTGCTGACCTCGGTCGACCTGATGGACCGGCGGCGCGACGGCAGCGTCCACCACCGCTCCGCCGACTCGCTGGGCCTCGCGTACCGCACGAGCGTGCTGAAGGGCACCGACCGCGCGGTCGTGCTGCGCGCCCGCTTCGCGCTCACGGCCGGTGGGCTGTCCGCGCCGATCCGGTACGCCGAGCTGGCACGGGTCCTCGGCGTGGCGCAGGGCGACCGCGTGCCGGTCGACGCGGCCCGCCAGGCCGTCCTGGAGTTGCGGCGCGGCAAGGGCATGGTCCTCGACGCCGCCGACCACGACACGTGGAGCGCGGGCTCGTTCTTCACGAACCCGCTGGTCGACGACTCGACGTTGGCGGGCGCGCTGATCAGGATCGCCGAGCGGATGGGGCCGCACGTCGACGTGCCGGTCTACCCGGCCGGTGCGGGCCACTCGAAGCTGTCGGCCGCGTGGCTGATCGAACGGGCCGGGTTCGGCAAGGGCCACGCCGGTCCCGGCGGCCGGGTCGGCCTGTCCACCAAGCACACGCTCGCCCTGACGAACCGC
>DATMCA010001655.1:0-2380 GCA_035559015.1 Umezawaea sp.
ACACCACCGGCACCGTGCTCATCACCGGTGGCACCGGCGGGATCGGCGCCGAGGTGGCCCGCCACCTGGTGACCGCGCACGGCGTCCGGCACCTGGTGCTGGTGAGCCGGAGCGGTCGGGACGCCGAAGGCGCGACCGACCTGGCCCTGCTCGACGCGGACGTCCGGATCGTCGCCTGCGACATCACCGACCGGACGGCCCTGGCCGCGCTGGTGGAGAGCCTGCCCGACCGGCCTCTGGCGGGGGTCGTGCACTGCGCCGGCGTGGTCGCGGACGGGCTGCTGGAGACCCTGACCGACGAGCAGGTGGCGACCGCGTTGCGGCCGAAGGTCGACGCCGCCGTGCTCCTGCACGAGCTGACCGCGTCCCGCGAGCCCGCCCGGTTCGTGCTGTTCTCGTCGATCGCCGCGGCGTTCGGCGGGGCGGCGCAGGGCAACTACGCGGCGGGCAACGCGTTCCTCGACGGGCTCGCCCACCGCCGTCGGGCCGAGGGGCTGCCCGCGCTGTCGATCCAGTGGGGCCTGTGGGCCACCAAGCGCGGGATGAGCGGCCAGCTCACCGACGGCGACCTGCGCCGCATCGCCCGCGGCGGCATCGTCCCGTTCACCGTGGCCGAGGGGCTGGCGCTGTTCGACCGGGCCGTCGCCGCGGACCTGCCGGTGGTGGCCCCGCTGCGCCTGGACACCACCGTGCTTGCCGGGCAGGACGTGCCCGCGTTCCTGCGGGGGATCGTCCCGGCCGTGCGCCGGACCGCCACCGCCGCGGGGCAGGACAGCACCGGTCTGGCCGAGCAGTTGCGGCCGCTCACGCCCGAACGGCGTCGCCGCACGGTGCTGGACCTGGTGCGCGTCCAGGTCGGCACGGTGCTGGGCGCGCCGGGCACGTCCGTCCCGGCGGGCAAGGGGCTGCTGGACCTCGGGTTCGACTCGCTGACCGCGGTCGAACTGCGCAACCGGCTCGCTTCCGCGACCGGCCTGCGCCTGCCCGCGACGCTGCTGTTCGACCACCCGACGGCGGGCGCCATCGCCGACCACCTGGTGGCCGAGCTGGTACCCGTCGAAGCCGTGGACGAGCTGGTCAGCGCCCTGGACGTGACCAGCGACGACGAGCTGTTCGAGCTGATCGACAACGAACTCGGCACCTCGTGACGGGTGCCCGCGAAGTGCCGACCGTGAGGACTCCCGTGAACGAGAACAAGCTCCGCGACTACCTCAAGCGCGTGACGGCGGACCTCCAGCGCACGAAGGCCCGCCTGCGCGAGGTCGAGGAGGGCGGCGGTGAGCCGATCGCGATCGTGGCGATGGGCTGCCGCTACCCCGGCGGGGTCACCAGCCCCGAGGAGCTGTGGGACCTCGTCGCGAACGAGGTCGACGCGATCACCCCGTTCCCCGCCGAACGCGGCTGGCCCATCGAGGGCACCGGCGCGTTCGTGGACGACGTGGCCGGGTTCGACGCGGACCTGTTCGGCATCTCCCCGCACGAGGCCCTCGCGATGGACCCGCAGCAGCGGCTGCTGCTGGAGACCGCGTGGGAGGTGTTCGAGCGGGCCGGGATCGACCCGACCTCGCTCAAGACCAGCAAGACCGGCGTGTTCGCCGGCGTGCAGTACCAGGACTACGCGTCCCGCCCGCTGGCCGTGTCCGACGAGGTCCGGCCGTACCTGGGGCAGGGGAGTTCGGACAACATCGTGTCCGGCCGCGTGGCCTACGCGTTCGGCCTGGAGGGCCCGGCCGTCTCCATCGACACCGCGTGCTCGTCGTCGCTGGTGGGCATCCACCTGGCCGGGCAGTCGCTGCGGTCGGGGGAGTGCGACCTCGCGCTGGCGGGCGGCGTGATGGTGATGTCCACCGACGCCGCGTTCGCCGAGATGGCCGTCCAGGGCGGTCTGGCGGCCGACGGCCGCTGCAAGTCGTTCTCCTCCGGCGCGGACGGAACCGGCTGGGGCGAGGGCGTGGGCCTGCTGCTGCTGGAACGGCTGTCCGACGCGCGCCGCAACGGGCACCCGGTGCTCGCGGTCATCCGCGGGTCCGCGGTCAACCAGGACGGCGCGAGCAGCAGGCTCACCGCGCCCAACGGTCCCGCGCAGCAGCGGCTCATCCGCACCGCGCTGGCCGGGGCCGGGCTCGCACCGTCCGAGGTGGACGTCGTCGAGGCACACGGCACCGGCACGCCGCTGGGCGACCCGATCGAGGCCCAGGCGCTGATCGCGACCTACGGCAAGGAGCGGGAACGGCCGCTGCTGCTGGGATCGCTGAAGTCCAACATCGCGCACACCCAGGCTGCGGCCGGGGTCGGTGGCGTGATCAAGATGGTGCTGGCCATGCGGGCCGGGATCGTGCCCGCGACCCTGCACGTCGACGAGCCGACGCCAGCGGTGGAC
>DATMCA010001656.1:0-5355 GCA_035559015.1 Umezawaea sp.
ACCGCGGGCAGCACGACCGCTCCGTCGACCTGGGGAGCTGGCACGCCGGCGCGACTGCTGTCGGATGGTGCCTGGTCGTTCGTGTACGGGCCGGAAGGACCGATCGCGCAGATCGGCGCGAGCGGCACGCAGTGGTTCTTCCACGATCAGATCGGCTCGACTCGCGCACTGGTCAACGGCTCGGGCACGATCGTGGCCAGGTACGGCTACACCGAGTACGGCGTGGCCTCGCGCACCGGCACAGCCAGCACGCCCATGCAGTACACCGGCCAGTACACTGACGCCGAAACCGGGTTCGTGTACCTGCGCGCCCGCTACTACGACCCCGCCACAGCGCTGTTCCTCACCGTCGACCCCAAGGTCAACGACACCGGGACACCGTACATCTACGTGGGTGGCGACCCGCTCAACGACGTCGACCCTTCCGGCTTGTGCAGCTTCTGGTGCTGGGTAGGCACCGGCGCGGCAGTCGTCGCGGTCGGAGCGTGCGTGGTGCTGGAACCTTGCGGTATCGCAGCGGGCGGCGGCATGGCACTCGCCGGCGGTGGCATGCTCGCCGGCGGGCTCACCGTCACCGGTGGCTCGTTCATCGCGGGCGGAGCGATCGCGGGTGGCATCGCCGGCGCCGCCGCGTACGCGGCGGCGAACAGTTCGTCCGGTGGTTCGAAGCCCACGCAGATGATCGGTCAGAACGGCACGCGGACCACCAGCACGACGACGTACAACAAGGGGCCCTACCGTATCGACGTGGAGAACCCCAACCCCGGTGGTCGGCCCGGTCAGATGCACTTCCAGGACCAGAGCGGTCGGATCCCGAAGTGCCAGTACGATTTCGAGACCGGAGACTTCGAGGGGATCCCCCCGAAGGTGCTCAAGGAATTGGCCAAGGACCCGGCGTTCCAGCGCGGGGTCCAAAAAGGCCTGAACATCCTGGGGGAGTAGTGCGCGTACAGATGAGCGACGCCATGAGGCGGTTCGCTGACGTGGTGGACCTGCAATCGGTCACCCCCGCGGACTTCGCACCCGGAGCGGACGACGTGGTGGCGGCCGGTTGGGTGCGCGAACCGGACGGCAGCGTCTTGGCTCGCGCCCTGCGCGACAGCTACGCGGGTTCCGGGTTCGTCGACCTGACCAGCCGTGAGGCAGCGGTGAACGGTCGGGGCGTCCGGGACGACGATCTGCCGTTGGACGCCCCCGACCGTCCACAAGTCCTGCTGCGTCGGGCGTACTCCTATGCCACGGCGCTGCTGACGCGGGTGGCCGAACTGCCGTCCCCGCCCGAGGTGACGGCGTTCGCCACCCTGAGTCTGTCGGCTACAGAACCACCGTATTGGGAATCGCACGTGACGTTCTGGAGCGCCCACGAAGGCGAAGCACCCTATTACGACGTGGACAGCTTGCCTGGGGACGATGCGGTGCTCGTCCTGACCACCAAGGGCTGAACGACGCTCCCAGGGAACATCTCAGCCTCGGCTGTGGTGTTCCCGCTTGGGGGCACCGTCGGCTGACGTGACCCATTGGGTCGAGCGCGAGCCTTGTGGTCCACCTCGCGAACGGAAAGGCTTGATCACGATGAGCACCAGGAGACGGCACACTCTCGAGAAGATCGTGCGGAACTGACGCAAGCCGATCAACTGTTGGCCCGAGACCAGGATGTCGCCGACACGTGCCGGGAACTGCATGTCACCGAAGCCACCCACTACCGGTAGCGCAACCAGTTCGGCGGACTGGAAGCCGACAACACCGAACGACTTACTGGTCCTAACAAAATGATCAACGTGGTGGCGTAGCTCGTGTCCGTTGTAGATCATGTTCGGCCATGAGGAGGGGTGAGTTGCCGCCGTGGATCGTGCCGGACGATCTGTGGGAGCGGATCGAGCCGTTGTTGCCCGTGGTGCCGCGCAGGACTCGCAACCCAGGTCGCAAGAGGTTGCCCGACAGGCTGTGCCTGCACGGGATCCTGTTCGTGCTGCACACCGGGATCCAGTGGGAGTTCCTGCCACAGGTACTCGGCTTCGGATCCGGTATGACGTGTTGGCGGCGGCTTCACGACTGGAACGAGGCCGGTGTGTGGACGCGGCTGCATGAGATCCTCTTGTCCGAGCTGCAGTGCGCCGATGCGCTGGACTGGGATCGGGCGGTGGTCGACTCCTCGCACGTAAGGGCTGCACGGCGCGGCCCACAAGTGGTCCGAGCCCGGTCGACCGCGCCCGACCGGGCTCCAAACACCACGTCCTGACCGACGGCGGCGGCATCCCGCTCGCGGTGGTGCTGACCGGCGGCAACCGCAACGACGTCATCGGGTTGGAGCCGCTGCTGGACGCGGTGCCGAACGTGCGCGGCAGGCGTGGCCGTCCCCGGCGGCGCCCGAGCACGGTCTACGCCGACCGGGCGTATGACCACGACAAGTATCGAAGGCGCTTGCGTGCCAGGGGAATCAGCACTCGGGTCGCCCGCCGAGGTGAACCCCACGGCTCGGGTCTGGGCGTTATCAGATGGGTGGTCGAGCGCACTATCTCTTGGTATCACGGTATGAAACGCTTGCGTATCCGTTGGGAACGCCGTGATGACATGCACGAGGCCTTCCTCGGCCTCGCCACCTGTGTCATCTGCTACCGACACGTCCAACGACTCTGTTAGGACCTCTTAAGGACCTGGAGCGGGAGAATGTCACGCTCAAGCAACTGCTGGCCTCCATCGAACTCGGGGAAGCCGCGCTCAAGGAGGTCGCCAAAGGAAACTGCCGAGGTCTGGTGCCTGATGGCTGTTGACGTAGACCGCACCGTGCACGGGATCACCAGTTGGCTCCCGGAGCACCAGGAGGGCGCGGTCGTCACCCTTTGCGCTCGGTGATCTCTTCCTGCTCCCGCAACGATGTGCGGTCCTGGATCTCGATGTGCGTCCGAATCTGCCGCGTCACTGGGTCGTCGCCGCCGACCAGTCACTCCGGGCCGTTCTCCTTCGAGATCCACACTTGGTCGCAGGACGTCGGACTCCTCCGTCTTGATGTTCCGCGTGCCGTCCTTGCCCCCGAACAGGCTGCGCGGTCTGGCCTGCGCCTGCGTGGTGGACGATGTGCGCCCGAACCCGAGCTGCGGTCACCGAACCGACACCCGGCCGAAGCCGATGCGGGCAAGGCTGGTCATCACGCGGGTCGGCTGATGACTCCGCAGATCGAAACGGCATCTTCCCCCAGCCTTGAAGGTCGTGCTTCACGTGCCAGCTACCTGCGCGGATGGACTTTTCGGCCAGTACAGCGCCGCAACGGTGGCGCACCGGGCATGGACAAGCTCACCCTGGACGAGGTCGAGGAATACGGGACCGAACGGTTCCTCGCCGCGATCGAGACCGAGTTGCGTGAGGGCCGGTATCGGCCGTTGCCCGCCCGGCAAGTCCTGATCCGAAACGGGATCAGCCGGGGCAGTGGTGGCCGTTGGCGATCGCGTCGGTGCGAGACCGGGTCGTGCAGGCCGCGGTGAAGATCGTGCTCGAACCGGTCTTCGAAGCGGACATGTTGCCGTGCAGTTTCGGGTTCCGCCCGAAACGGTCGGTGCACGATGCCCTGCAAGTCCTCGTCGATGAGGCGTGGCGGGGCCGGGTGTGGGTGGTCGAGACGGATATCGCTGACTGTTTCGAAGCGATCCCGAAAGACCGGTTGATGCACGCGGTCGAGGAACGCGTCTGCGACCAAACCATCCTGAAACTGCTCCGGGTCGTGCTTGATGCCGGGGTGATGACGGACGGGACGGTGCGCAGGTCGGTGACCGGGACTCCGCAGGGAGGTCCGCTGTCTCCGTTGCTCTGCAACGTTTATCTGCACCGGGTGGATCGGGGTGTGGGATGTTCGGGAGCACGGGGTTCTGGTGCGGTTTGCCGATGACGCGGTGGTGATGTGTCGTTCCCTGCGGCAGGCCGAGGCTGCGTTGGTGCGGCTTCGGGAGTTGTTGGCTGAGCTCGGTGTGCGGCCGAAGGAGGCCAAGACCCGGATCGTGAAGTTGGAAGTCGGTGGCCTGGGGTTGACTTTCTGGGTTTTCATCATCGGCTGGTGCGATCTCGGGGTGTTCGGGGGCGTAAGGGTGTCACGTTCCTTGCTCGTTGGCCCAGGGGTCTGCTGCACGAGTAGGTGACAGTTGTAGTCACGCAGCCTGGCTGGCTGGCGTGGTCATGATTGCTTCGTATTCGATGGAGGTCAACCGGCCGAGGCCGGCCTGGCGTCTACGGCGATGGTAAGTGCGTTCGATCCAAGTCGCGATCGCGATCCGCAGCTCGTCACGGGTGGACCAGGAACGCCGGTCGAGAACATTGTTCTGCAGCAACGCGAAGAAGCTTTCCATCGCGGCGTTGTCACCCGCCGCGCCCACTCTGCCCATCGAGCCGGTCAGACCGTGGCGAGTGAGCGTGCGGACGAATTTCCTTGATCGAAATTGGGATCCGCGGTCGGTGTGCACCACGCAGCCGGCGACCTCACCGCGGCGGGCGATGGCGTTGGTGAGCGCGGTGACGGCGAGGTGGGACGTCATCCGGGAGACGATGGAGTAGCCGACGATCCGGTTGGAGCAGACGTCCTTGAGCGCGCACAGATACAGTTTTCCTTCTGTGGTGCGGTGTTCGGTGATGTCGGCCAGCCACAGCCGGTTCGGCGCGGTGGCGGTGAAGTCACGTCGGACCAGGTCGTCATGGACCGGCGGACCGGCCTTCTTGCCGGTGCGACCGCGTTTCTTGCCGAAGGCACTCCACCAGCCCATGGACGAGCAGATCCGCCACGCGGTCCGATCCGCCATCGACACTCCGGCGTCGCGGGCTTCGTCGGCCAGGAATCGGTAACCGAACTCCGGGTCGTCGCGGTGAGCGTCGAACAACACGTTCGCCCGATACACCATGACCAGTTCGGCATCGGCGACCGGCCGGGCACGCCACCGGTAGTACGGCTGGCGAGCGATGGACAAGACCCGGCACGTCACCGCGACAGGGATCCCGTCCGCGGCCAGCTCGCTCACGAGCGGGCAGAGCCTTTTCCCGGCAGGTTCGCCTGCGACAGATACGCCGTCGCCCGGCGCAGGACCTCGTTCTCCTGCTCGAGCAGCTTGATCCGCTTGCGGGCCTCGCGCAGCTCAGCCGAGTCGCTGCGGCTCACGCCTGGTTTGACGCCCTCGTCGGTGTCGGCCTGGCGCAGCCACGTGAACAAGGTCATCGGGTGGACCCCGAAGTCCTTTGCGATCTGCTCGACGGTCACGCCGGGCTCACGGTCACGGGCGACCCGCACGACATCGTCGCGGAACTCCCGAGGGTAGGGCTTGGGCACAGCGACATCCTCCCAGCTCACCATCACGGCAAGCCAACTCAGATGTCACCAAT
>DATMCA010001657.1:0-2782 GCA_035559015.1 Umezawaea sp.
TGACCGGGGAGTCCTCGGCGCTCTCGTCGGAGCCACGCTGTACCTGACGCTCGTCGCCCTCATCGGGGTCGCCGTCGGCGTGCTCACCCGATCGAGCACGAGCAGCCTCGCGGTGCTCGTCGGCGCACTCCTGCTCGTGCCCGCTCTCGGACCGGGACTGCCCGGCGGCCTCGGCGACGCCTTCGCGCGGTTCTGGCCGATCACCGCGGGGCAGGCCTCGTACGTCGTGGTCCCGGTCGACGGCGTGGTGTCGCCCGCGCTCGGACTCGTCGTCCTGGCGGTGGCCACGGCGGCCGTCACCATCGCGGGCCACATCGCGTTCCGCGCCCGCGACATCTGAGCGGGCGCGCGTGAAATCCGCACTAATCCGCACTTCTCCGCCGGCCCTCGGCGCCGGCGCCCACAGGAAGGACATGGTCATGACCGATGTCGCGATCGTCGGCGGGGGCCCGAGCGGCCTGCTGCTGGCCACCGAGCTGGCGCTGGCCGGCGTTTCCCCCGTCGTGCTCGAACGGCGGACCGGACCCAGCACCGAGCTGCGGGCCAACGGCCTGGTGGGACTGGTCGTCGAGGCCCTCGACCGGCGGGGGCTGCGCTCCCGGATCACCGGGTCCGACGAGCATCCGGTGCCGATGTCGACCTTCGCCTTCGGCGCCATCCCCCTCGACATGCGCACGCTCCCCACGAACGCCCTGCACAGCCTCCAGGTTCCGCAGGCGCACCTCGAAGAGGTGATCGAGGCGCGAGCCCGTGAACTGGGCGTCGAGATCCGGCGCGGTCACGCGATCACCGGGCTGCGGCAGGACTCAGGATCGGTGACCCTCGACGTCGACGGACCGGAGGGACGGTACTCACTCACGGCGAACTACGTGGCGGCCGCGGACGGCAGCCGCAGCACCGTCCGCAAGCTCCTCGGCATCGGGTTCCCCGGCATCACCGACGAGCGGTTCGTCTCGCGGACGGGACAGGTCGTCGTCCCGGCACCGATCGGCAACGCGGAGACGGGGGAGCTGGAGGTTCCCGGTGTGGGCCTGCTGCGTTCGCAGTCCTTCACGCGGACCGAGACCGGCATGTTCTCCTTCGTCATGTCCCGGCCGGGCGTGTGGCGGCTGGGCGCGTGGGAGTGGGAGGGCCACGGCGACGGCGGGGAGATCACCCTCGCCGACCTGCGTGCCGCCGTGCACCGGGTGATCGGGACGGCGATACCGATGGAGCCCCCGTCCGACGGACCGCTCAACCTGCGCCTGCTGGTGGGCGCGAACTCCCGGATCGCCGAGCGCTACCGGGAGCGGCGGGTCTTCCTGCTCGGCGACGCCGCGCACGTGCAGTCCGCGCTCGGCGGTCCAGGGCTCAACCTGGGCCTTCAGGACGCGCTCAACCTGGGGTGGAAACTCGCCGCCACCGTGCGGGGCTGGGCGCCCGCGGGACTGCTCGACACCTACGAGGCGGAGCGCAGGCCGGTCGCTCAGCGGGTGATCGAGCACAGCCGCGCGCAGCTCGCCCTGCTCGCGCCCGGACCGGAGGTCACGGCGTTGCGCGGGGTCCTGGCGGAGTTGCTGCGGGACGACACCGCGGTGCAGCGCGTCTCGGACCGGATGTCCGGCGCCGAGATCGACTACATCCCGGACGACGACACGCATCCGTTGATCGGCCGGTGGCTCCCCGACCTGCCGCTGCGCACGGCCGGAGTCGCGACCCGTGCCGCCGAAGTGCTCCGCCGAGCCCGCCCGTTGCTGTTGGACCTGACGGGTCGCGGCGACCTCGCGGCGGTGGCGGAGACCTGGGGGGGCCGGGTGGACGTGGTGCGCGCGGACACCGACGAACCGCGGGCGGACGCGGTGCTGGTGCGCCCCGACGGCTTCGTGGCCTGGGCCGGAGGCGATCCCGACGCCCTGCGCGCGGCGCTGGCGCGCTGGTTCGGCAGTCCCACCCGTGCCCTGCACGCGGCGTAGGCGTCACGGCCAAGAACCCACGTCAAGGCGGGCCGGAAGGCCCGCCGGTTCAACTCGAGAGGTTTCCTAGTGGATGTCAAGGCTGAGCCGCCCTCTTCCAAGACCGTGGAAGACGGCTGGAGCGGGCGGCTGGTCCGCTGGCTGGCGATCCTGATCACCGCCAACCTGCTGGCCGACCTGGTCATCACCGCTCCTCTGCTGGTCCTGCCGCAGATGCTGCGGCACTTCGACACCGACCAGCCCGCACTGCTCAACGCGAGCGTCATGCTGGCGGGCGCGGTGTGGACACCCCTGCTCGGCAAGAGCGCCGACATCCACGGCAGGCGCAGACTTCTCGGCGCCACGCTGGTGATCGCCGGGGTGGGTTCGCTGGTCTGCCTGGCCGCACCGAACATCGTGGTGTTCGTGCTCGGGCGGTTCCTGCAAGGCGCGGCCGTGGCCGCGGTGTTCCTCACGGTGGCGCTCACCCGTCAGCTCTGCACCGCGCGGATCGGGATGACCGCGGTCGGCGTCGTCACGGCGGGCTCGTCGGTCCTGGGGATCGTCACGCCGTTCGCGCTCGGCGCGGCGGTCGACCGGTTCGGCTACCGGAGCGTGTTCGTCATCGCCGCCGTTCTCGCCGTGGTCGGCGCGGTGTGCGTCCGGGTGTTCGTCCCGGAGCCACCGATCCGCAGCGGCGGATCGGTCGACGTGACCGGGGGACTGCTGCTCGGCGGCGGCTTGGCCGCTGTGCTCGGCTACGTCAGCCTCGGGCCCGACTTCGGCTGGACGACCGGGGCCATGGTGGCTCTGCTGGTGGTCGGCGTCGCCGCGTTGGTGACGGGGGTGCG
>DATMCA010001658.1:0-6541 GCA_035559015.1 Umezawaea sp.
GGCCCGAGGCGTCGCCATCGACGAACCTCCCGCCGTCCGTCCCTGGGGGACGTACGAGATGCGGCTCCGCGACCCGGACGGGAACCTCCTCCGGGTCAGTTCGCCGCCGGGTTGACCACGGGCGAACCCGTGCGCCGCAAGGTGTTCCGCGTCTAGCGTGACGCCATGACCACGGCGGACTGCGCGTTCTGCGACATCGCGACCGGGCGGGGGACTGCCGTGGTCGTGCGGGAGTGGGACGACGCCGTGGCGGTCCTGCCCCGCGGCGGCGTGACCGAGGGGCACCTCCTGGTGCTGCCGCGCGTCCACGTCGAGGACGCCGGTACCGACCCGGACGTGACCGCCGCGGTCATGCGCCGGGCCGCCGAGCTGATGGCCGAGCACGGCGCCGCGAACCTGATCACCAGCCGGGGTGCCGCCGCGACCCAGACCGTGTTCCACCTGCACGTGCACGTGGTGCCCCGGCGGCCCGGTGACGGTCTTATGCTCCCGTGGTCCGCGCCGGACCCCGTGAAGGAGGCAGCCCGTGGGTGAGCACGTCCTCGTGATGGCCCGTGAGGAGATCCCCGACGGCCCCTCGGTGTTCCTCGCGGGTCCCACGCCGGTGCGGGCAGAGGTCGCCTCCTGGCGCCCCGCCGCCGTCGACGAGGTGGCCGCCCAGTGGACCGGCTCGCGCCCGCTCACGGTGCTGAGCCCGGAGTCCCGCGGTGGGGAGCGGGCCGCGCGGTACGAGGACCAGGTGGAGTGGGAGACGCGCGCCCGCCGCTCGGCGACCGCGATCCTGTTCTGGATCCCGCGCGACATGGCGACGCTGCCGGGCATGACCACCAACGTCGAGTTCGGCATGGACGTCGACACGGGCCGCGCGGTGCTGGGCTGCCCGCCCGACTGCCCGAACCCCGAGCGCAACCGCTACCTGATCCACGTCGCCCACGCGCACGGCGTCCCGGTCCGCACCACGTTGCGCGACACCGTGGCCGCCGCCCTGGCCCTCGTCACCGGTGGGTGAGGACGTGGGCGTGGACGGCCGCGGCGATGTCGGTCAACGGGAGGACGCGGTGCACGAGCGTCGTGTCGATGGCGGCGGCGGGCATGCCGAAGTGGGCTGAGCTGACCTCGTCCTGCGCGTAGACGGTCCCGCCGCAGTGGGAGATGGCGCGGATGCCCGACTGGGCGTCGGTGCCCTTGCCCGTGAGCACGACCACGAGCGCGCGGGGCCCGCAGGTGACGGCGAGCGTGGCCAGCAGCAGGTCCGCCGACGGCCGCGCGGGCGGCAGGGCGCCGGAGTCGATCAGGCCGAGCCGGGCCGAGGACGTGACCAGCAGGTGCCGGGCGGACGGGGCGACCAGCACCGTCCCCGTCCGCAGCTCGTCGCCGTCGTGGGCCGGGAGGACCTCCAGGGCGGTGCGCTCGTCGAGGATCTCCGCGAGGCGACTGGGGTGTTCGGGGCTGAGGTGCTGGAGCACGATCACCGCGGCGGGCAGGTCCGCGGGCAGCGGCGCGAGCACCGCGGACAGCGCGGCCAGACCACCGGCCGAGGTGACCAGGGCGACGACGGGGAAGGTGAGCGCGTAGGGGTCCGTCCGGACGGTCACCGCGGCACGCTCGATGAGGGGAACCGCGTCTTCCCGCTGCGTTGCATGGCCCCATCATTCCCCACACCACCGGAGAACCGCTCAGCGTTCTGGGGGAGGGTTGTCGCCCGGCGCCACGACCCCCGTCTCGTACGCGTAGACGACGGCCTGGACCCGGTCGCGCAGCCCGAGCTTGGCCAGCACCCGCGACACGTGGGTCTTCACGGTCGCCTCGCCGACGAACAACTCGGCCGCTATCTCGGCGTTGCTCCGCCCGCCCGCCACCGAGCGCAGGATCTGCGTCTCCCGCTCGGTCAGCAGGCCGAGCAGGTCCGGCCGCCGCGACCCGGCGGGGCGGGCGGCGAACTGGTCGAACAGCCGTCGGGTCAGCTCCGGCGCCAGCAGCGCGTCGCCGCGCGCGACCACCCGGACGGCGCTGATCAGGTCCTCCGGGGAGGCGTTCTTCAGCAGGAAGCCGCTCGCACCGGCCTGGAGGGCCTGGAACAGGTAGTCGTCCCGGTTGAACGTCGTCAGGACGAGCACCGCGCAGTCACCCGCGGCCACGATCCGCCGGGTCGCTTCGAGGCCGTCGAGCCCCGGCATCTGCACGTCCATCAGCACCAGGTCCGGGCGCAGGGACCGGGCCAGCTCGACGGCCCCGGTCCCGTCCTCGGCCTCCCCGACGACCTCGAAGTCGTCCTGGCTGCGCAGGATCATCCGGATGCCGCCCCGGATCAGCGCGTGGTCGTCGGCGAGCAGGATCCTCGTCACGACGACGGGAACCGGGCTCGGACGGAGTACCCGTGGTCGTCCGGGCCGACGTGGAGCGAACCGCCGTGCAACGCCACCCGTTCGCGCATCCCCTTGTGCCCCAAGCCCGTCCGGGTCGTTCGGGTGGTGCCGGATCCGTCGTCGGTCACGGTCAGCTCGACGACCGCGGCACCGAAGCGCAGCGTGACGTCCACCTCCGTCGCGTTCGCGTGCTTCACCGTGTTGGTCAGCGCTTCCTGGGTGATCCGGTAGAGCGAGATGGACAGGGACCGGGGGAGTTCACGCGGTTCGCCGTCCACCGCGTAGGACGTGCGGAGGGCTCCGCGGGGTTGCGCCACCAGCGCGGCGAGCCGCTCGACGCCCGGAGCGGGAGCCGTCAGCTCGGGCGGGCCGCCGGCCCGCAGCACCCCCAGCAGGCGGTGCATCTCCTCGATCGCGTCGCGGCCCGCCTCCTCGATCGACGAGAGCACGGGTCCCACGGCGTCGGGGTCGCGGGAGAGCGTCAACCGGGCGGCACCCGCCTGCACGCCCATGACGCTCACGTGGTGCGCCACGACGTCGTGGAGCTCGCGGGCGATGCGGAACCGTTCGGCGATCACCGCGTTGTGCGCGTTCTCGTCGCGTTCGACCCGCAGTTCGCGGTTCCGCTCGGCCAGTTCCGCCCGCTGGCGGGCCTGCGTCCACGCGGCGTCCCCGAAGACCCAGGCCCCGGCGAGGAAGAGGACGTTGATCCCGACCGTGTAGAGCGCGAACGCGGTCAGCACCGGCAGCGGCCCGGTGTGGCGCTCGGCTGCCAACCCGTTCAGCGTGGACCACGTGTTCGTGCTCAGCACGTACGCCAGGCAGGCGAACAACGTCACGACCACCACCGCCCGCACGGTGGTCGTGCGACGCCGGTCGCGGCCGTGGGCGCCCGCGGTGTGGACGGCGAGGAAGACGCAGACCGAACTCACCGTGGAGTCACCCACGAACCGGAGCTGGAGACCGAGGAACGCGACCGCGCAGACCACGAGCACCGTCAGCGGGAAGCGGCGGCGGAAGCACAGCGGCAGGCCGACGGCGAGCGCCCAGCCCAGCTCCTCGACCGAGCCGGGGCGGAGCGAACCGGGGTCGATGCCCGCGCTCCGCGTCAACAGGGTGCTCACGGCCACCCCCGCCGCCAGCAGGACTCCGACGACCAGGTCCCGGCGCCGCTGCCGTCCGGTGGGCGACGGTCTCGCCCACTCCGCTCCGGTGGTCACAACCGGGCACGGTAACCCAGGCGCACCCACACGGCGGTGTAGGCGAGGGCGCCCGCGACGAAGACGGTGAGGGAGAACGACTGCGACCAGCCCAGGAGCGTGGCGGCGGCGGTGAAGTCCACCTTGGTCAGGTCGTGCTCCGGCAGCGGCGTGGCCACGGCCTGCGCGAACTGGAGCACGGGATCGACGGCGAACACGGCCACCAACGGGGTCAGCACCAGCCGCCAACGCCGGTCCGCGCGGCGGCGCAGCAGGAAGAGCGACCAGGTGATGACCTGCGTGACCAGGCAGCCGCCGCAGGTGACCGCCAGCTTCGCCGGCACGCCCATCCCGGTGGCGTCGAAGTGGTTGCAGCCGAACCCGGCGGGCGCGCAGCGCAGTTGGTAGGAGGCGTTGTGGTCGCCCGCGAGCCACGCGACGGCGGTGTGGCCCAGCTCGTGGACGTTCAAGGCGGTGAACAGTCCGATGAGGACGATCACGACCATCGCGCCCACCCTCGCTGTGCGGCGCAACGGTTTCCCGGAGTCCGGTTCGGACGGTGGAGGTGTGGCGCGGCGTCCGTTCGCCACGTCGGTGCTGTCGGACATTCCGTCTCCCTGGCCGAGGTGCCGCCGGTGCGTCCGGCGCCGTCGTGACGCTATGCGCGCCGGGAGCCGGACGCGTCAGCCTCGTTGCGGACACCGCGGGTAGTCCTCAGGGGGGACGATCGGCGCCACGTCGTTCGCGGTGCTGCCGGGTCGTGAGCATGATCAGCATTGGGGGCTTTTGTCCTGATATCTGATCTAATGTCTGATATGAGCATTTTTGATGCGTTCAAGGACAAGGCCGCCGAACTCTTCGGCGGCGCGGGCGACAAGGTGAGCGAGATGACCGGGATCAACCTGCCCGGCGCCGAGGTCGCGGACCAGTTCACCCAGTCCGCCGACCAGGTCACGCAGACGGCGGAGGGTTTCGCCGACGGTGCGACCGAAGCCGGGCAGAACCTCACCGACACCGCTCAGGACTTCGGCACCACCGCCACCGACACGGCCACCGGTTTCATCGACCCCTACACCCAGAGGTAGAGCCTCCACCCGACCTCCATGAGCGGATCCCGGCGACTTCCAGGTCGTCGGGATTCGTCGTCCGGGCTGGAGTTCTTGTGCGGCACCAGGTGCGGCGAACTCGCGCACGTCCGCCGAGTTCGTCCAGGAGTGGCGCTGAACCGCGGTGAACCGGAGTGCAACCGAGGTGAACCTCAGGGCGCGCACGCTCTCCCCGTCGCGGCCGACGAGGCCGCCCGGACGAGAGGAGAACCGTGACCACCACCGCGTCCCGACCGGCGGTCAGGGCAACCGGGTTGCGCAAGGCCTTCGGTGACCACGTGGTGCTCGACGGCATCGACCTGGAGGTCGCCGAGGGCACGATCTTCGCACTGCTCGGCCCGAACGGCGCGGGCAAGACGACAGCGGTGCGGATCCTGTCGACGCTGATCGGCGCCGACGGCGGAGAGGTGAGCGTCGCCGGCCACGACCTGGTCGGGAACCCCGACGGGGTTCGCGCCGCGATCGGGGTCACCGGGCAGTTCTCGGCCGTGGACGACCTGCTGACCGGCGAGGAGAACCTGGTGCTGATGGCGGACCTCCGCCACCTCGGCCGGGTCGAGGGCAGGCGGCGGACCGCCGAACTCCTGGCGCGGTTCGACCTCGTCGAGGCCGCGGGCAAGCGGGCCGGGACGTACTCCGGCGGCATGCGGCGACGGCTCGACCTCGCGATGACCCTGGTCGGCGACCCGAGGGTGATCTTCCTCGACGAGCCGACCGCCGGTCTCGACCCGCGGAGCCGCCGCACGACGTGGGAGGTCATCCGCGAACTCGTCGGCGACGGCGTCACCATCTTCCTCACGACGCAGTACCTGGAGGAGGCCGACGAACTCGCCGACCGGATCGCGGTCCTCGACCACGGCAGGGTCGTCGCCCAGGGCACGCCGGACGAACTCAAGCGCCGCGTCCCCGGCGGTCACGTCCGCCTGCGGTTCCCCGACGCGGCCGGTCTCGACGCGGCGGCGGCCGTGCTCGGCGAGGTGTCGCGGGACGAGGACGAACTCGTCCTCCAGGTCGCGGGTGACGGCGGTGTCCGAGCGCTGCGGGACCTGCTCGCCCGGTTGGACCGCGCGGGCACCGAGGTCGCCGAGCTGTCGATCCACACACCGGACCTGGACGACGTGTTCCTCGCCCTCACCGGGCAGCCCACCACCGAGAAGGACGGCGCACGATGACCTCGCTCTCCCACACCGCGGCCGACTCGGCGACCATGCTGCGGCGCAACCTCCGGCACGTCCTGCGCTACCCCGACGTGCTGGTCATGTCGTTGGGGCTGCCGGTCATCCTGCTGCTGCTCTTCGTCGGCGTGTTCGGCAGCGCGCTGGGCGCGGGCCTCGGCGGCGCGTCGCACGGCGGCGAGTACATCGACTACCTCGTGCCGGGGATCGTCATCATGTCCGTGGGGTACGGCGCCACGACCACGGCGTTGGCCGTCAACAAGGACATGACCGAGGGCATCATCGCCCGCTTCCGCACCATGGCGATCGCCCGCTCGTCGATCCTGGTCGGGCACGTCGTCGCGGCCACGACCCGGACGCTGGTGAGCGTCGGCCTGGTCATCGGCGTCGCGCTGCTCATGGGGTTCCGGCCCGCCGCCGACCTGGTGGGGTGGCTCGCGGCGATCGGCGTCCTCACGCTGCTCGTCCTCGCGCTGACCTGGCTGGCGGTCGCCATCGGTCTCGCGGCCCGCAACGCCGAGGGCGTCAGCCTCTTCACCCTCCTGGTCCAGGTGCTGCCGTTCACCAGCAGCGCGTTCGTCCCGCCGGACTCGATGTCCGGCGCGGTGCGCTGGTTCGCGGAGAACGAGCCGTTCACGCCGGTGATCGACACCCTGCGCGGCCTGCTGCTCGGCACGCCGGTCGGGGGCAGCGGG
>DATMCA010001659.1:0-3469 GCA_035559015.1 Umezawaea sp.
CCACCACCGCGCCGAAGCACCCTCGTCCGCTGCGCGGCAATTCCCGATGACCCACCACGAACCCCCGACCGACCCGCTCCCGAACACGACCCGCCTACTTGATCGTTTTCGGGTGGTCGACCGCAACGATGACGCGCTCCCCGGTCGGGTGGTACCCGATCAGGCGAGTGGCGGCAGCAGCGGCGGCACGGCGGCCGGACGTTCGACCAGCGCCGCCAACGCCAGCTCCACGGCCTTGTCGAGCTGCGGGTCCCGGCCCGCGACCCGGTCCTGGGGCGTGATCACCACTTCGACGTCCGGGTCGACGCCGTGGTTCTCGACACCCCACCCGTGCCCCTCGAACCAGGACGCGTACCGCGGCTGGGTGACGGGCGTGCCGTCGATCAGCGCGTACTGGCTGTCGATGCCGATCACCCCGCCCCACGTGCGGGTGCCGACGATCGGGCCGATGCCCAGTTCCTTGATGGCCACGTTCACGATGTCGCCGTCGGAGCCCGCGAACTCGTCGGTCACGGCGACCACTGGCCCGCGCGGCGCTTCGGAGGGGTAGCTGTCGGAGGTCGTGTAGCCGCGGGCGACGGACCAGCCGATGATCCGCCTGCCCAGCTTCTCCACCACCAGTTCGGACGTGTGGCCGCCGGAGTTCTCCCGCACGTCCAGCACCATCGCCTCGCGCTGGAGCTCGACCCGCAGGTCGCGGTGCAGCTGCGCCCAGCCGCCGCCCATCATGTCCGGCACGTGCAGGTAGCCGACGCGACCCTCGGACAGCTCGTGCACGCGGGCGCGCCGACCGGTGACCCACGCGTGGTAGCGCAGCGCCGAGTCGTCGCTCAGCGGCACCACGACCACGCGCCGCGGCTCGCCCCCGCCGCCGGGCCGGATGGTCAGCTCCACGGGCTTGCCCGCCGTGCCGACGAGCAGCGGCGCGGGACCGGTGAGAGGGTCGACCTGGCGGCCGTCCACGCCGACCAGCGCGTCACCGGGGCGGATCGCCACGCCGGGTGCGGCCAGCGGCGAGCGGGCCGCCGGGTCGGACGTCTCGCCGGGGATGATCCGGACGATCCGCCACGCCCCGCTGTCGTCGCGTTCCAGGTCGGCGCCGAGCAGCCCCTGCGAACGGCCGCCGTACCCGCCGTCACCGCCCACGTAGGCGTGCGACGTGCCGAGTTCCCCCTGGACCTCCCACAGCAGGTCGACCAGGTCGGAGTGGCTGCCCAGCCGGTCGACCAGCGGCCGGTAGCGGTCGAGCACGCCCTGCCAGTCGACGCCGCCCATGTCGGTGCGCCAGAAGTTGTCGCGCATCAGCCGCCCGGCCTCGGCGTACGCCTGGTGCCACTCGGCGGCCCGGTCCACGACGACCCGCACGCGGGACAGGTCGATGTCGATCGAGTCGGACTCGTCGTCGGAGTCGACCTTGTGGTCGGTCGGCACGAGCCGCAGCGACGCGCCGTCGGTGACGACCATCCGCTGGCCGTCCCCGGTCACGGAGTAGCCGTCCAGGCCTTCGACGAGCACCTCGGTCTTGAGCTTGGTCAGGTCGAAGCGCTCCAGCACCGGCCGGGGCGGCCGGGCGTCCGGGCTGGCCATGTTGTCGCCGAGCACCCCGACGAGCGGGCTGCGGCGCCACAGCAGGTTCCCCTTGGCCGCGGTGAGCTGCGCGTAGCGCGCGGCGGCCACCGGGATCGTGACCACGCGGTCCGCCAGGCCGTCCAGGTCCACGACAGTGATCGGGTTCTCGTCGTCGCCGTCCTTCGCCTTGTCCGACGGGTCGTCGTCGCCGATCGGCCTGCCGAGCCGGTACGGGTCGAACGGCGACGGCGTGGTCGCGGCCAGCGGCAGCAGGTACGGGCGGCAGCCGGTGGGGAACGACAGGTCGAACACGTACGCGTCGTACACCGGGTCGAAGCTGCGCACCGACAGGAACGCGAGGTAGCGGCCGTCCTCGGTGAACGCGGGCGAGAAGTCGGTGAACCGCAGCGGCGTCACGTCCACAGTGGACAGGTCCGTCGTGTTCGCCATCCTGATGTTCTGCAACGGCCTCGGGCCGGGGTGCGACCAGGCGAGCCAGTTCGAGTCCGGCGAGAACGCCAGGTCGCTCACGAGCGGGTTCGCGCCCGTCACGACCTCGCGCAGCTCGCCCGACTCCACGTCGACCAGCAGCAGCCTGCCGTCGTGGGTGGCGACCGCGATCCGGCGGCCGTCCGGCGACACCAGCAGCTCCTCCACGTGCCCGAGCTGCCCGACCCCGACGCGGCGCGGCGTGTTGCCCGGTTCGACGCCGCCGACGGGCGCGAACTCCAGGCCGTCCTCGCCTTCGGCGTCGGTGACCCACACGACCTGGCCGCTCTCGCCGACGACCCTGGGCAGCCGGGCGCGGACACCGGGCTGCTCGGCCAGCGCGCGGGCCGGTCCGTCCTTGTGCGTCACCCAGTGCACGGTGCCGCGGACCTCGACCACGCTGGCGCGGCCGGTCTTGTCCGGCGCCACGTCCTCGACGTGGTGGCGGGCGTGGATGTGCTTGGGGCGCCGGGAGTTGCGCGGTCCACCGAGCCGGATGTCCAGCCGTCGCGGCTCGGCGTCGAGGTCCTCCAGCAGCCACACCTCGCCCGCGTGCTGGTAGACGACGCGGGTGCCGTCGGTGGTCGCGGCGCGCGCGTAGAACTCCTGCTCGGTGTGCCGCCGCAGGTCCGTGCCGTCCGGGAGGACGGAGTGGACGCCGCCGACGCCGTCGTGGTCGGACAGGAACGCGAGCCTGCCGCCGACCCACATCGGTGAGGTGAGCGAGGACCTCAGCTCGGGCAGGATCCGGTGGAACTCGGCGTCGCCGTCCAGGTCGAGCCACAGCTTGGCCGCCGACCCGCCGCGGTAGCGCTTCCACCAGGCCGGGTCGCGGCCGTAGGAGCTGGTGATCGCCCGCACCCCGTCGGGGCCGTGCGCGACGTCGCCGACCCAGCCGAACGGGAGCCGCCGGGCGGGGCCGCCGTCGAGCGGCACGGCGTGCGCCCACGACCGGTCGGACGTGGCTTCGCGGGCGGCCGTCACGGCCACGACCTCGCCGTCCGGTGTCCAGTCCGCCACCCTGGTCGTGCGGTGGCCCCAGTAGGTCAGCCGTTCCGCCTGCCCGCCATCGACCGGGGCCGCGTGCACCTCGGGAGCCCCGTCGCGGTTGCTCGTCCAGGCCAGCGTCGCGCCGTCCGGGGAGAACCGCGGGCCTGCCGCCGGGACCTGGTCGGCGGACACCCGCCACGCCCGCCCGCCCGCGATCGGGGCCAGCCAGACGTCGTCCTCTGCCACGAACGCCACGAGGTCGTCGTGCAGGTGCGGGAAGCGGAGGTATGCGGGTTCGATCACACCTCGACGTTAGCGGGCCAGAACCGGCGCCAGTCCTCGGTGTCGAGAGTGGTGATTCCTTCGAGACGTGCGGCCACCTCGGCGGCGCGGACGTTGCCCGCAAACGTGCGGGCAACGG
>DATMCA010001660.1:0-2866 GCA_035559015.1 Umezawaea sp.
CGACGACCGGCCCAGCATCGCGTGCGTCTCCGGCCGCCGGGTCGTGGATGTGCTGGCGGGCATGGACGTGCGCACCGTGCTGCTGGGCGATCCGACTCCACTGGACCTGGCGTGCCTTGCCGACGTGCCGCTGGACGTCGACCTCGGCGACTGGAAGGCCACCGAGGCCGCGCTCGGCGCTCTGCACCACGTCCGCCCGCTGACCGCGGTGTTCAGCGTCTTCGACGCCCACCTGCCGCTGGCCGGCTACCTCGCCGCGCGGCTGGGCATCCGCGGACTTTCGCTGGCAGCGGCGTTGAACTGCGACAACAAGGCCCGGATGAGGCTGGTACTCGACGGTGCGGGGGTAGCCGGTCCCGCTCACCTCGTCGTCAACGACCCGGCGGACGCCGAGCCCGCCGCCCGCCGCCTCGGCTATCCCGTCGTGCTCAAGAAGACCGTGGGAGCCCGCGGGCGAGGCGCCCTGGTGTGCCACGACGACGCGGATGTCGCCCGAGCCGTGACGACGTTCGGCGGCGGTGCCCTGCTCGTCGAGAGCTACGTGGACGGACCCGAGTACGCGATCCAGACGATCACCGTCGACGGCGTGACCGAGGTGGTCAACGTGCTCGCGCAGCACGTCGGGCCAGGACCTCGCCAACCCGAACTGGGCTACGACTACCCGAGCGGGCTCGGTGAGGTCGGCGACCTCGCGCTGGGCGAGTTCGTGGTCTCCGCGCTGCACGCCCTGGGTTTCGACGACGGCGTCGCGCACGTGCAGGTGCGCATCGGCGCCGACGGGCCGGTCTTGATGAACGTCGCCGCCCGGCCGCCCGGAGGGCAGTTGTGCGCGCTCACCGAACGGGTGTCCGGTGTGGACATGACCCGCGCCGCCGTCGACGTGGCGCTCGGCCTTCCCGTGCTGCGCCACGAGCCGACCGCCTCCCGTGCCCTGTACCGCTGCGTGGCCTTCGGTCAAGCCGGGGTCGTGGACTACGACGTCGACGCACTCGACTCGCCAGGGGTCTTCCTGGACGTGGAACCGGGTGATCAGGTGCACCCCGCCGACGATCCACGAGGCGGCAGCTACGGCCGGATCGTGGTGTACGGCGACGAAACCCCTCAGCTGCTACGGGACTACCAGGCCGTTCTCGACTCCCTCCGCCCCCGCGTCAGACCTAGCCGGATGTGGTGACACCGATGACCGACAACGTTAGTCCGCCCACCAGGGTGCTGGTGCTGAGCGGGCAGCGAACCGTGAAGATGCTCAAGGAGCGCACCGACTACGAGGTCGTCTACGCCGACGAGGGCATGTCCCTGGACATGTTGCTGCTGGCCGACTTCCCCCTCGAAGTGACGTTCGACGACTGGGAAGCGCTGGCCGTTCAGATCGCCCAAGTGCACGCCCAGCGACCTCTCGACGCGATCGTGACCGGTGTCGACCGCCTTGTGCCCTTGGCGGGGATGCTCGCCGAACGCCTGGGGCTGACCACCGGGATCACCGAGGAAGCCGCCCGCAACTGCAACGACAAGGCGGCGACCGAAAGGCTCCTGCAGGCCGCAGGCGTGCCCGTGTCCGAGCACAGGGTCGTCCACTCCGCGGTGGAGGGCGTGGCCGCGGCGGGGGAGATCGGACTCCCGGTCATCGTGAAGCCCAGGGACGGGACCAGCGCCGCCGGTCTGATGCACTGCGAGACCCCCGAGGACGTGGAAGAGGCCGTCGCGGACATCCTCGCCGACGGCCGGGATTCCGCGTTGATCGAGGAATTCCTCGTCGGCGCCGAGTTCGGGGTGTTCGCGAGCCGGGTCGGCGGCAGGACGACCGTGCTGTACGTGGTCGAGGGGGACGTGGGACCGCCGCCCAAGTTCGTCAAGGTGGGCGCCTGGTTCCCCAGCACGCTGGCCGAGGGCCAGCTCGCCGAGATCGAGCGGTTGACCGACGAGGCGCTCACGGCCGTGGGACTGGACAACTGGGTGGCCTCGCTGCAGTTCATGTTCACCGAGGCCGGTCCCAAGGCGGGCGAGATCAACCCCAGGGTGTCCGGCGGTCAAGGGGTCGAACTGATCGCGGCCACCTCGGGCTACGAACCGACCCTGGTGGCCGTCGAAGCCGCGCTCGGTCGACACGTCACGCCGACGGAACCTCTTGCTGTCGCTGGGTTGTACCGCAGCATCGTGTTCAGCGAAGCGGGTCGTGTGCGCTACCGCGACGACCTGTTGGGATCGATCGAGGGCCTCGAATCGCCGGTTCCGCCGTTCATCGAGTTCGACGTGCGACCCGGCGACGCCGTGCTGCCCATCAACCACCCGCGCGGCGGGGCGTTCGGACGCGTCGTCCTGGCGGGCCGCAGTGCGGATGAACTCGACCGCGACTACCAGCGGATCATCACCCAGTTGGACCTGCGGGTCGAGCGCGCCGGGTCCGTCGAGGCCAAGGTCGAGCGCGCTCACACTTCTTGCTGCTGAAGGAAAACCGTTAAAAGGTCCATTCCGCTTGACTGTCCGCACGCACCTTGCTTTGATACTTTTGAAAGTATCGAATCAAGCCTGGGGAGGTGAACATGGCTGATGACATGATCGGTTCCGGCTGCTGCGAGACCAGTGGCATGGAGGACGTCGCGGAGGATGGCACCGAGTGCGGTTGCGCTTGTGCCTGCTGCGACTAGGCATCCGACGTTCCGGGTGAATTCAGAAGCGGGCCGCGCCCGCCTCCTACGGGTGCGGCCCGCCGCGCACCCCCTGCGCTCTGCCAAACCAGAGAAGAAGAGGACTCGATGTGAAAGAGTCGCTCCGCGCGTTGCGCTTCATGTACAGCTACCCGTTGCGCTACCGCGGCGCCATGGCGCTGGCGACCGCCGTCATGCTGCTCGGTCTCCTGGGCAACATC
>DATMCA010001661.1:0-6407 GCA_035559015.1 Umezawaea sp.
GATCTTCGCCGGCGCCTGGGTGACCGACGTCGACAGCTGGACGAGCGCCAGGTCGGCGCTCGGGTGGACGACGATCCGGCTCGCGGAGGCGAGCGTGCCGCCGCTGGTCCGGTTGGTCGTGCCGATGCGCGCCCGCGTCGAGGCCGGCGTGCGGCCCTGGACGCAGTGCTTGGCCGTGACGACCCAGTTGGCCTTGATCAGCGAACCACCGCAGAAGTGACCGCCCGAGGTGCTCTGCAGGGACACCATGAACGAGTACACCTGGGTGGCGTTGCCGCCGCCGACGATCATCGGCGTGACACCGCTGTCCGGCACGGGTTGTGCCGACGCGGCGCCCATCGAGGCGAAAGCCAGGCCGAGTGCGACGGCTACCGCGGTGAACAGGGAACGTGCCCTCATCGTTTCCGTTCCTTCCCGTCCCCGGCGCAGGGGTTGCCGGGGACGAAACGGAAACTAGGGACATCTTTCCCGTGGTCACCACCCCCACACGGCCGGTGAGGGGGCCTTAACTGTTCACACGCCGTTCCATGACAACGGTTTCAGAACAGGCCGTTGCCGTGCGGGAGCGAGGCCGGAACGGGCGCGACGACGTCCCAGTGCTCGACGATCCGGCCGTCGGCGACGCGGAACAGGTCCCAGTAGGCGACCGGTTCGCCGAACTCGCCCTCCGACTGGAGGAGCACGAGGTCGCCCTCGGCCACGACCCGGTGCACCGCCTTGTAGCGCAGGTCCTTCCCCTGCTCGGCCCACTTGGCCGCGGCGGCCCCGAAACCGGCGAGGCCGTCGCCCGCCTCCGGGTTGTGCTGGTCGTAGCGCTCGGTGGAGATGTAGTCGGTGAGCACCGAGTAGTCGGCGCCCACGAGGACCCGCTGCGCGAACTCGGTGACGAGCGCCCGGTTGCCCTCGGTCCGGTCGAGGTCGGACGGCGTGGTCGGGCCGTCGGTCTGGGAACGCCCGCTGACGGTCGTCGCGACGACCGGGGTCAGGGCGTCCCAGTGCTCGGCCAGCCTGCCGTCCTCGACGCGGAAGAGGTCGAACGCGACCAGCGGGACGGGGCCGAAGCCGTGGTAGGTGCCGTGCAGGGCCACCAGGTCGCCGTCGGCGATCACCCGCGCGCCCTCGTAGCGGAAGTCGGCGGGGAGGGAGGCGACCAGTCCGCGCAGCGCCTCGGGACCGTCGGCGGCGAGCGAGCTGTGCTGCCGGTAGGTCGGGGAGACCCAGCGGTCCACCGCGGCGGGGTCCCTGTCGCCGAACAGCGCGCCCGTCGCTTGGAGAACCAGATCCTTGTTGCTCACGAGAGGTGTCCGTTCCGTCGGGGCGGCGGACCCGGTGTCCGCTCGCCGCCCCACGAGAATCGTCCGAACCGGCCGTGACCACGAGGTAGGATCCCGTCCCACCATGGTCGGAAGTGGACACGTCGCCGAGTTCGGCTTCAGCAACCCCGACCTGCCCAAGCTCGGCGTCGAGGTGGTCGACTTCGCCGCCCTCGTGGCCAGGTTGCCCGCTCAAACGCTCTCCGCTGTGCACCGCGCGGACTTCCACCAGGTGTTCCTGGTGACCGGGGGGACCGGGACCGCGATGGTCGATTTCGTCGACCGCCCGTGCTCGGCGGGCACGCTGCTGCACGTGGCGCCCGGCCGGGTGCTGCGGTTGCCGTCGACCGGCCTGGCCGCGACGGTGGTGCTGTTCACCGCGGAGTTCCCGCCCCGGCTTGACGGGGTCACCGCCCTGCTCGGGTCGTTCGGGCCCGTCGACTGGACCGTGCCGCTCGACGAGCTGGCCCCGGCGGTGGGCGAACTGGCGGTCGAGTACCGCCGAGCCGTTCGGGAGCCGGAGGCCGTCACCGTCGACCTGCTGCGGCACCTGCTCGCGGCCGTGCTGCTGCGCGCCGTCCGGCGGGCCCCGGCCGCCGGACCAGGCCACGACGCGACCTTCCAGCGGTTCCGGCACGAGCTGGAGCGGTCGTTCGCCGAGACGCGCAACGCCGCGGACTACGCCGCCCGCGTCGGGTACTCGTTGCGCAGCCTCAACCGCGCCTGCCAGACCGCCACCGGTCGCACCGCCAAGGCGCTGGTAGACGCCCGCGTCGCGTTGGAGGCCAAGCGGTTGCTGGCGCACACCGACCTGCCGGTGGCGGCCGTGGGCCACCGGCTCGGCTTCACCGAGCCGACCAACTTCGGCAAGTTCTTCACCCGCGAGACGGGGACCACTCCCGGCGCTTTCCGGGCCGCGGAACGGACCTGGCCGCGTCCCGCCGGATA
Source organism: Umezawaea sp. (assembly GCA_035559015.1). Classification (GTDB taxonomy): domain Bacteria; phylum Actinomycetota; class Actinomycetes; order Mycobacteriales; family Pseudonocardiaceae; genus Umezawaea. Next base: position 2,262 of record DATMCA010001661.1, read on the forward strand.
ACCGTTGGACGCCGCTGCCCGCTCGCCGCCAGGATCGGTGCTGTGGAACAGGACCGGATCTGGGACGTCGAAGCGGCCGAAGCCTACGACACCCCCGGCGAGGGGATGTTCGCCCCGGAGGTGGTGACGCCGGTGGTCGACCGCCTCGTCGGGCTCGCCGCCGGTGGCCGAGCGCTGGAGTTCGCGGTCGGGACCGGGCGGGTGGCCGTTCCGCTGGCCGAACGCGGAGTACCCGTCACCGGGGTCGAGCTGTCCGACGCGATGATCACCAGGCTGCGGTCCAAGGTCGACGAGACGGTGATCCCGGTCGTCGTCGGCGACATGGCCACCGCCACCGCACCGGGCGAATACTCCCTCGTCTACCTGGTGTACAACACGATCTCCAACCTGCTGACCCAGGCCGAACAGGTCGAGTGCTTCCGCAACGCGGCCCGCCACCTCGTGCCCGGCGGCGCGTTCGTGATCGAACAGGAGGTGCCCGACCTCCGCAGGCTCCCGCCGGGGCAGGAGGCGTCGGTGTTCCGCAGCGAACCCGGCTACATCGGCCTGGACACCTACGACCTCGTGCGGCAACACCTGGTGTCCCACCACTTCCGCTTCGGCGAGGACCGGCGGGCGCGCCTGTTCCGCAGCCCGCACCGGTACGTCTGGCCCGCCGAACTCGACCTGATGGCGCGGATCGCCGGGTTCGACCTGGAGGACCGGCACGCGGACTGGGTGGGAACGCCGTTCACGGCCGAATCCCGCTCGCACGTGTCGGTCTACCGCCTCGCCGCGACCGCCTAGGGGAGCGGTGGGATCAGCTGCTCCGCCTCGGCCTCGGCCAAGCGGTCGAAGTCGACCGACGAGTACTCGCGCAGCTTCGTCAGGCGGTGGAAGCCGTCGATCATCCGCACGGTGCCGGACTTCGAGCGCATCACGATGGACTGCGTGGTGCAGCCACCGGAGCGGTAGTGCACGCCGCGCAGCAGGTCGCCGCTCGTGACGCCGGTGGCGCAGAAGAAGACGTTGTCGCCGCGCACCAGTTCCCGCGTCGTCAGCACGCGGTCCAGGTCGTGGCCGGCGTCGATGGCCTTCTGGCGCTCCTCGTCGTCCTTCGGCCACAGCTTCGCCTGGATCTCGCCGCCGATGCACTTCAGCGCCGCCGCCGCGATGATGCCCTCGGGCGTGCCGCCGATGCCGACGAGCAGGTCCACGCCGGTGTCCGGGCGGGCCGCGGAGATCGCGCCCGCAACGTCGCCGTCGGAGATGAAGTGGATGCGGGCCCCGGCTTCACGGACCTCGTGCACCAGGTGCTCGTGGCGCGGTCGGTCCAGGATGCAGACCGTCACGTCGGTCACGTCGATGTGCTTCGCCTTGGCCACGCGGCGGATGTTCTCCGCGATGGGCGCGGTGATGTCGATGACGTCCGCCGCCTCCGGGCCCACGGCGAGCTTCTCCATGTAGAACACGGCCGACGGGTCGAACATCGCGCCGCGCTCGGCGACGGCGAGCACCGCGAGGGCGTTCGGCATGCCCTTCGCCATCAACGTGGTGCCGTCGATCGGGTCGACGGCCACGTCGCAGTCCGGGCCGTCGCCGTTGCCGACCTCTTCGCCGTTGTAGAGCATGGGCGCTTCGTCCTTCTCGCCCTCGCCGATCACGACGACACCGCGCATCGACACGGTGTGGATCAGCTTGCGCATGGCGTCCACGGCCGCGCCGTCGCCGCCGTTCTTGTCGCCCCGGCCGACCCACCGGCCCGCGGCCATGGCGGCGGCCTCGGTGACCCGGACCAATTCCAGCGCCAGGTTGCGGTCAGGCGCTTCGCGGCGGCGTTCGGAAGGGTTCGAGCTCACCATTGTGCTCCTCCTGGGATGATCGGCCGGTAGACCAATCCTCGCACGGAGTACCCCGTGACCAGGGTCCCAATGTCAGCCCTCGACGTCCTCCTCGACGACCGCCAGGGCGGCGTCGATGCGCTCCTTCGCGCCGTCCAGGTGGCTCTCGCACGTCTTCGCCAACGCCTCGCCGCGTTCCCACAGCGCGATCGAGTCCTCCAGCGACAGGCCGCCCGCCTCCAGCTTGCGGACCACCTCCACCAGTTCGTCGCGCGCGGCCTCGTAGCCGAGTTCGGTCTCGGTGGAACTCACTGGGCCAAACTCCCCAATCTGCTCTGCACGTGCGCCACGACGGTGGCGACGGCCTGGTCGTACCCGACGAACGCCTCCGCGAACTCGGCGCCGTCACCATCCCGCACGGCCTCGTCGATGCGGCCCTCGGCCGCCACGACACGCCTGCGGTGCACCGAGCCGTGGCTCAGCCACCAGCGCGTTCCCGCGTACTGCGAGGTCGCCAGGGACAGGTGGTGCAGTTCGCTGATCAACGTCTCGCGGCCCGACGTGCAGCCCGCCACGAGCGACGTCCAGCAGTCGGCGGCGGCGGCGTTCGCCGTCCGCGCCCGGTCCTGGACGACCTGCGCGCTGTCGCGGGCCAGCGGGTCGGACGAGCCGTCCGCCGCCGATCCGGCCGCGGCCATCGTCAACGGGAGGAACGTGGGTTCACGCGCCGGGTTGGGCACCACTGCCTCCGTCCTCGCTCACGACCGCGTGCACGGCCCCGTCCGCCACGCGCACGCGCAGCCGCGTCCCGGCCGGGGCCTCCTCGATCGACCTCAGCACACCGTCGACACCCTCGGGTGTGACGCGTTGCACTACCGCGTATCCGCGCGCAAGCGTGGCTGCCGGTCCGAGGGTCGTCAAGCGCGCTTTCGTGGAGGCCAGGCCGTTCTGCTCGGTCGACAGCCGGGCGAGCACCGCGCGGCGGCCCCGTTCCCGGAGTCGGTCGACGTCCTCGCGACGGCGGTCCAACGGGCCGTACGGGTCGGAAAGCGCAGGTCGGGAACGCAGGGACTGGAGCAGCTCGCGTTCCCGGTCCACCCAGCCGTGCAGCGCTCGGCGGGCGCGGTCGCGCATTTGGCGTACTCGCTCTGCTTCTTCCGCCACATCCGGAACCACCCGTTTGCCCGCATCGGTTGGCGTGGAGCAGCGGACGTCCGCGACGTAGTCGACGAGGGGGCTGTCCGGTTCGTGGCCGATCGCGGACATGACGGGCGTCCGGCACGAGGCCACGGCCCGGCACAGCGCCTCGTCGGAGAACGGCAGCAGGTCCTCGACGCTGCCGCCGCCGCGGGCCAGGACGATCACGTCCACCTCGGCATCGCGGTCCAAAGTGGACAGTGCGGTGAGGATCTGCGGCACCGCCGTAGCGCCCTGCACGGCGACGTTCACGACGCGGAACCTCGCACCCGGCCAACGGTTGCGCGCGTTCGTCAGCACGTCCCGCTCGGCCGCCGAAGCCCGCCCGGTGATCAGTCCGATCTTGTTGGGCAGGAACGGCGGCCTGCGTTTGCGCCGCGGGTCGAACAACCCCTCGGCGTTCAGCAGCTTCCGCAGGCGCTCGATCCGCGCCAGCAGCTCACCGATGCCCACCGCGCGGATCTCGTCCACCCGCAGGCTCAGCGTTCCGCGGTTGGCGAAGAACGACGGCTTCCCGTGCACGATGACGCGACTGCCGTCGGTCAGCGGCGGCTCCATCCCGCGCACCAGGGCGATCGGGCTCGTCAGCGACATCGACATGTCGACCGACGGGTCGCGCAGCGTCAGGAACGCCGTCGCCGTGCCGGGACGGGCCGACACCTGCGTGATCTGCCCCTCGACCCACACCGCGCCGAGCCGGTTGATCCAGTCGTTGATCTTGCGCGCCACCGTCCGAACGGGCCACGGCTGCTCCGGGGTGGACGGCGCGTCCGACTGCGTCACGACTGCGCGCGCACGGTGGCGATGCGCCGGTTCAACATCCCGGTGAACTGCGGCCGGTCGTCGTGCGCCCGCTCGTACGCCAGCAGCTCCTCCAGGTCCTCGGCCGACAGCACCCGCAACCGGGCCCGCAGTTGCGGCAGCGACAGGTCGTCGTAGACCGGCAGCGCGGCGGGCGGCTCGGCCGCGATCGCGCGCTCCTCCTCGGTCCACGGGTCGTCGTCGCCGTCCGATGTGTCCTCAGACGGGTCCGCGGGTGTGTGCACGGGTGTGTTTGCGGACACGGTCGGGGGACTCTCGTCCTCGTCGAACGTCGCCCATTCGGGTTCATCTTCCGGCGGGCGCATCC
>DATMCA010001662.1:0-2287 GCA_035559015.1 Umezawaea sp.
CCGAACTGGCTAAAACAGTCCTTCCCGCCGATTCTTTCGTCAATGCCAATCAACGCGTGTGGGGGCCGAGAACGGCGTCACTGCACCCGAGCAGCGCGTTCGTGGCCAGCCGATCTCGCGGCCAGGGTCCACAGCCCGCGCAGCATGATCGCTCGTCGTGACCATTCGACTCGCCTACCTGACCGGACTTCCGCAGATGGTGGGCACACGATCATGCGGATCTGGCGTCTGAGCTGGGGAGATGCCGAGAAGGCGCGGTTGGGTCGTGTTACTACGCGAGGTGATGTAGGACCGGATCAGGTGCTGCCGGGGACCGCTGCGAAGTCGTAGAACCGGGGCGGTTCGGGCAGGTCAAGAGCTTGGAACAGGGTTCGCTGTCCGGGTGTGGTCGCCGAGCGTTGCGCGACCCGGCCGTGGTCGGTGGACAGGGTGATCAGGTGCATCCGGTCCAGTTCGTGGCGGACGTTGCGCCAGGTGTCGCCGGTGGCGATCTCGATCACTCGTAGCAGCAGCAGCGCGAGCCAGCACAGCTGGATGTGGGCGCGGATGCGGTCCTCGCGGTAGTGGAACACCGGGCGCAGCCCCAGCGCGCCCTTGAAGTCGCGCCAGCCGCGCTCGACGGCCAGGAGCTGCTTGTAGGCCGCGGCGAGATCGTCGGGGGTCAGCGTGGTGTCGGAGGTGCGCAGCAGCCACTTGCCGTCCAGGTGCGCCTCGCGTTTGATCCCGGCCGCGTCGACGCGGAGCAGCCCGGAGGGCGTGCGGCGGAGGTAGCGGCGCAGCCCCGGCTTGGTCTTGAGGCTGCCGACGAGTTCGTCGCGGCGGCGCGCGGTCCAGGCATCGGAGCCCTCGATCAACTGTTGCAGGTGGGTGACGAGGTTGGACCGGACCTGCTGGTCACGCTCGCCCTGCTCGGGGTTGTGGCAGATCACGAACCGTTGGGTTCGGGCGCCGTGGTCGCCGTCGCCGTCTCCGCCGGGGGCGACCGCGACCTGCTTGACGCGCAGGTTGTCGGAGACGGTGCGGTAGCGGCCGGGGCGGGCGAGCGCGGCGGCGGCCTCGGTGTTGGTGTGGCGCAGCTTCTCGGCGTGGATGTAGTGCCCGCCGCCGCGGGTCAGGTAGGCCCGGTTGGCGGCGGAGGCGAACCCGCGGTCGGCGACCCACACCAGCCGGCGCAGCCCCCACCCGCCCAGGTCGTCGGTGACGGTGCGGATGATCGCGGTGTCGGCGGTGTCGCCGGGGAAGGTCCAGCACCGCACCGGGATCCCGTCGCGGGTGACCGCCATCGCGATCACCACCTGCGGCAGATCGGCGCGGTGGTCCTTGGAGTGCCCGAACGCCCGCGCACCGGCCTCGGTGGGGCTGCTGACCTCGTCGTCGCCCGGGTCCTCGGCCAGCTCGGCGAGCTCGTCGGCGGTCTCGGTCTCCCAGTAGGTGGAGGTCGTGTCGACGAACACGATGTCAAGATCAAGATTGAGCAGGTGGGCGACCGAGTTGAACACCTGCGAGGCGATCTCGTCCAAGGCGTCGAGCAGGAAGTCCATCGCCCGGTAGGCCTGATCGTCGGTGAGCTCGACGAGCCGCTCGATCGCCACCCGCTCGGCGATCCATCTGGTCGCGGCCAGCTTCGAGCCCGGCTCCAACGCGCGCTGGGCGACGAGTGCGAACAGCACCCGCTCGACGGCCACGCCGTCGTAGCGGCGCCCGGTGGCCACCTGCCGCAGCGCGGCGCCAATCCCGAGCCGTTCCCACATCCGGTCCAGCGTCCACGCCCCGCCCAGCCGCCGAGAGTCGAGCACCTCGACTTCCCCGCCCGCGGTCGCGGCGGCGGCGACGGCCTGCTCGGGGGTCAGGAACCGCGAGATCGACGACACCAACCGGGCCAGCGCGGCCCGGTCGACCTTGTCCGCCCGCCCGAAGTTGTGGATCACCTTCGCGACCGGGTTCCCGCTGACCGGATGACGTTGGTTGTGCGCCAACTGCAGGTAACTCACCACCGAGCCGTCCGCGTTGGTCCGCCGCGTCTCTCGTAGGAACACGCCTACGACCCAACCGCATCACCGCAGCTCATGTCCAGCGACACGCCCACAGTCGTGTGCCTACAGGATTCCGGCGTCCGGCAGGGCCGGGGAGCTCATGACCAGCACGAACGCTACCGATCACACCCGAATCTGCCTACGAACTGCGGAAGTCCGGTCTGAGCCCGAGTCCGCGAGTAAGCGTGTGAGTCGATCTTCAAGCTGGCGTGGGGATCGTTCTCCGGGTGATTTTCCGGGTATGAGCAGGTCGA
>DATMCA010001663.1:0-3046 GCA_035559015.1 Umezawaea sp.
GGTCGTGGGCCGTCACGGCGGCCGTCGCCGACCTGCGCGAGAAGTTGGTCGGCGTCGACCGGATCCCCCCGGAGGGGATCACCGGTCGAGGGGACACCGCGGCCCAGATCGCCGCTCTCGCCCAGCAGGAGCGGTACGCGCACGGCGCCCAGTTCGCCGAGGTGGCCGTCGACCCGCTGACCGGTGAGGTGCGGGTCCGGCGGATGCTCGGGATCTTCGCCGCGGGCCGGATCGTCAACCCGCTGACCGCGCGCAGCCAGTTCGTCGGCGGCATGGTCATGGGCCTGTCGATGGCGCTGCACGAGGAGGGGCTCCGCGACTCGGCCTTCGGCGGCCAGGTCAACGGCGACTTCGCCGGGTACCACGTCGCCGCGCACGCCGACGTGCCCGACATCGAGGCCGACTGGGTCGAGGACCACGACCCGAGCCACCCCAGCGGGATCAAGGGCGTCGGCGAGGTCGCCATCGTGGGCACGGCCGCCGCCGTCGCGAACGCCGTGTGGCACGCGACCGGTGTCCGCCACCGGCAGTTGCCGATCAGCCTCAGCCGCGTGCTGGAGCACCAGGCGTGACCCCTTGGTGGGCCCGGTCGTCCGGGCTCACCAAGATCCTTCTGTGCCCGGCGGGCGGCGCCGATAGGGTCTTCGCCCATGGAACTCCTCCGAGAACCACCCGTCGCGGGCAACGAGGTCGACACGCTGCTGGGGTCGCTGGAACGCCAGCGCGCCACGCTGGCCTGGAAGTGCGGCGGCCTGGACGCCGCCGGGATGCGCGCGACCGTCGGCGCCTCCACCATCACGTTGGGCGGCCTGCTCAAGCACCTGGCCCTGGTCGAGGGCCAGTGGTTCACCCGCGCCCTGCGCGGCCAGGACCTCGGCGAGCCGTGGGACTCGGTGGACTGGAAGTCCACTCCGGACTGGGACTGGAACTCGGCCGCCGACGACACGCCCGAGGAGCTGACCGCGCTCTGGCGGGCCGCCGTGGAACGGTCGCGGTCGCAGGTCGCCGAGGCGCTGGCCGAAGGTGGCCTCGACGGACCGTCCAAGCTGACCTGGCCGGACGGCCGCTCCCCCACGCTGCGGCGCATCCTGATCGACGTGATCGAGGAGTACGCCAGGCACACCGGCCACGCCGACCTCATCCGCGAGTCGGTCGACGGCCTGGTCGGCGAGGACCCGCCGCGCTAGGGCGAGAAGGCCCGGCGCACGGTTCTGGCCAGGGCGGCCCGGCGCCGGGCGTGGTCCGCCGCGGGGTCGTCGGGGGCGGCGGTGTGGATCAGGCTGACCGGTGACCAGGTCAGCGCCATCGCCGTGACGATCGACAGCACGTCGGCCGGGTCCAGGTCCGGATCCACGTGACCGGTGCGCTGCGCGGCGGCGATGGCCCCGAGCTTCACCGCGGTCTGCTCCTCCATGGTCGAGACCAGGTGGCCGGTGGGAACGCGTTCCAGCCTCGCCCACGCCGCCAGGCGCACCAGTTCCGGCTGGACCAGGCAGGCGTCGTAGAGGCGGACGGCGTAGCCGGGCAGGTCCTCCGCCGTCATCGGGACGGTGTCGACGATCCGGTCGGCGTGCTCGGCGAAGACCGCCTCGAACAGGCCTTCCTTGTTGCCGTAGTAGGCGTAGAGCTGCGCCTTGTTGGCACGGGCGTTGGCCGCGATCCGGTCGACGCGGGCACCCGCGATGCCATGGGTGGCGAACTCCTCGGCCGCCGCGTCGAGCAGGCGGCGCCGGGTGGCCTGGCCGTCCTTCATGGGTCCCATAGTAACTAACCAGTCTGTTTGACCGTTCGCCGGATCGTGCCTATGGTCGGAAGGGCAAGTAACTGACTAGTTTGTTTGAACCTGGAGGTAGACCCATGGCGCCCCTGATCACCACGGCCTTCACCGCGCGGAGCACCGCCGACGAGGTGGTGGCGGGGATCGACCTGTCCGGCGTGCGCGCCGTCGTCACCGGCGCTTCCTCCGGCATCGGCGTCGAGACCGCCCGGTCACTGGCCCGCGCAGGAGCCGACGTCACCCTCGCGGTGCGCGACGTGGAAGCGGGCGCTCGCACCGCGCGGGACATCGCGGAGACGACCGGCAACACCGCCGTCCACGTCGCCCACCTCGACCTCGCCGACCGCGGCACGATCGACCGGTTCCTCGACGACCACGACGGCCCGCTGCACCTGCTGATCAACAACGCGGGCATCATGGCCACGCCGGAATCGCGCACCCCGGAGGGCTGGGAACTCCAGTTCGCCACGAACCACCTCGGGCACTTCGCCCTGGCCCTCGGCCTGCACGACGCCCTCGCCGCGGGCGCTGCCCAACGGGGTGACTCGCGTGTCGTCGCACTCAGCTCCGCCGCGCACATGTTCGCGCCGGTGGACTTCGACGACATCCACTTCCGCGAGCGCCCCTACGACCCGATGACCGCCTACGGCCAGTCCAAGACCGCCACGGCGCTGTTCGCCGTGGAGGCCACCCGCCGATGGGCGGCCGACGGGATCACCGCCAACGCCGTCAACCCCGGCGGTGTCGCCACCGGCCTCCAGAGGCACTTCGCCCAGGAGGTCCACGACCAGTTCGACCGCCTCGAAGCCGAGGGCGTCTTCACCTACAAGACCCCGCAGCAAGGCGCGGCGACGACGATGGTCGCCGCGGTCGCCCCGGAGTTCGCGAACACCGGCGGCCACTACCTCGACGACGCCCGCGAGGCCCACACCGTGCCCGACGACGCCAAGCCCGACGAGAACCCGCACGGCGTCAAGCGCTGGGCGCTCGACCCGGTCGCGGCCGAGAAGCTGTGGACCACGTCGCTCGACCTGCTGACCCCGTGAGCGATCTCGGCGGTCACGGGGTCAGCAGGTCGAGCGCGAACCGGGCCAGCTCCGTCGCCCCCTCGGCCCGCGCCGTGCTCCCGACACCGCTGAGGAAGGTCAGGTGGTCCGCGTCGGCGAACCCCGGCACCAACACGGCGAAACTGCCGCGTCTCCCAGCCGCACGGGCCCGCCGCGGCCCCGCCTCACCCGCAAGCACCTCGACGGTCTCCTCCAACGATCC
>DATMCA010001664.1:0-4383 GCA_035559015.1 Umezawaea sp.
AGCCCAGGATCGTCAGGCCCGCGGCCCACGCGACGCCGCCGATGGCGGAGTACGTGAAGTACTTCTTCGGGTCCATCCGACCGACACCGGCCATGGCCGTGATGAAGGTGCGGACGATCGGCACGAAGCGGGCCATCACGATCGCGCGGGCGCCGTACTTCTCGAAGAAGCCTTCCGTCTTCTCGACGTACTCCTTCTTGAAGATCTTGGAGTCCGGCTTGCTGAACAGCGCGGGCCCGGCGCGGTGGCCGATGTAGTAGCCGACGACGTTGCCGGCCATGGCGCACACCGTCACGAGCAGGCAGACCAGCCACAACGGGTAGTCCAGCGCGCCGGTGGCGACGAACAGCCCCGCGGTGAACAGGAGCGAGTCACCCGGCAGGAAGAAGCCGACCAGCAGGCCGCACTCGGCGAAGATGATGAAGCAGAGCGCGAAGAGCGCGAACCCCCCGAAGCTGCTCAAGAGGTACTCGGGGTTGAGCCACTGCGGGCCAAGGGCAACCGTGGAGGTGGTGAGCGCGATGGTCACGCTCAACACGGTACAGGCCGGTGGACTTGGTCATTTCCGGCATCGGTGATGGGCGTTCAGCGCAACGTGACGACGCCGACGACCGTTCCCGCCGCGAGTCCGAAGAGGAGCGCGAGCAGCAGCACCCACCGCGCCGGCAGGGACGGGGGGTGCGGCGGAGGCGGTGGCACGGGCTGGACCGCGTGCAGACCGGAACTGGTGGCCTGTGCGCGCAGCGCGTTGGCCACCAGCCGCTCCTGGTCGTCGGTCATGGCCCCGACGCTAGCCGAGTCCGCGGCCTAGTCCTTGACCCACGCGCCCTTGCTCATCACATCGCGTGGCCGCAGTTCGGCGTCGAGCACGACCAGGTCGGCCGCCAGCCCGGCGCGCAGCTCACCGGTCTTGTCGCTCAGACCGAGCAGTGCGGCGGGCCGGGTGGACGCGGCCTGGGACGCCTCGACGACGCTCAGCCCGCACGACGTGACCGCGTTGCGGAACGCCGCGTCCATGGTCAGCGTGCTGCCCGCCAGCGAACCGCCGCCCGCCAGCGTGGGGACGCCGTCGACCACGCGCACCTCCAGACCGCCCACGTCGTACACGCCGTCGCCGACCCCGGCGGCCGCGATGGCGTCGGTGATGAGCACCGTCCGGCCCGTGCCCGCGTGCCGCGCGGCCAGCCGCACCGCCGTGGGGTGCAGGTGCACGAGGTCGCAGATCAGCTCGACGGTGACGCGCTCGTCGTCCAGCAGCGCGCCGATCGGGCCGGGCTCGCGGTGGTGCAGGGGGCGCATGCCGTTGAACAGGTGGGTCGCCACGGACGCGCCCGCGTCGATCGCGGGACGGATCTGCGCCTCGGTGCCGTCGGTGTGGCCGACGGCGGCCAGGACATCGTTGTCGACCAGCAGCCGGACCGCGTCGACCGCGCCCTCCAACTCGGGCGCCAGGGTGACCATCCGGACGGCGCCCCCGCCGGCGGCCAGCAGCTTCGTCACGGAATCGCGGTCCGGCGGGCGCAGGATCGCCGGGTCGTGCGCGCCGCAGCGGGCGGCCGACAGGAACGGGCCCTCCAGGTGCAGGCCGGAGATCAGGCCGTCCTGCGTCAGCTCGGCGAGCTTGGCGATCTGCTCCACCATCTCCGGCACCGGCCGCGACACGAGGCTCGCGAGCAGCGTGGTCGTGCCGTGCCTGCGGTGCGCCGACGCCGCCTTGCGCACGCGGTCCGGGTCGGCGTTGGTGAACGCCTCACCACCGCCGCCGTGGCAGTGGATGTCGACGAAACCGGGCACCAGCCACGACCCGCTCACGTCCGTCGTCGGCCCGTCCGGCGGGGCGCCCTCGCCGACGGCCAGGATCCGGCCGTCGCGCACGGCGAGCCACCCGGATTCGAGCACGCCGTCCGGCGTGACCACCCGACCACCGGTCAAGGTCACGTCCACCGGTCCGCCCCACGTGCTCATGAACCCTCCAACTCGTCGATGGCGAGCAGCGCCGCTCCGAGGCATCCGGCCTCGTCGCCGAGCGCGGCCAACCGAAGTTCCGGTCGTCGCTGGAACGTGATCAACCCGTCCAGCTTCTTCTCCAGCGGCGCCACGAGCAGTTCGCCGGACAGGGCGAGACCTCCGCCGAGCACCACCGCCTCGGGCCCGAGCACGCCGGCCAGGAGCACGATCCCCCTGGCCAGGGCGTCGATCGCCTCGTCCCACACCGCCCCCGCGTCCGGGTCGCCCGCGCGCACCATGGCCGCCACCTCGGCCGCGCCGCCGACCGGGATGCCGGTGCGCTCGGTGAACCGGCGGGCGATGCCACCGGACGAGGCGCGCACCTCGACGCAGCCGATTTGCCCGCAGCCGCAAGGATCTCCGTGGCCGACGTCGACGTGGCCGACCTCGCCCGCGTAGCCGTCACCGCCGTAGATCCGGCCGTCGAGCACCAGCGCGCCCGCGATCCCGGTGCCGATGGGCATGATCACCCCGTTGCGCAGGCCGCGCGCCGCGCCCATCCGGTACTCCGCGAGACCGCCCGCTCGCACGTCGTGTCCGAACGCGACGGTCAGCCCGGTGCGCTCGGCGATCTCGTCGCGGAACGGGAAGTGGTTCCAGCCCAGGTTGGTCGAGTACACGCCGACGCCCGCGCGCTCGTCGACGACGCCGGGGACGACGACGCCGACGGCGTCGATCCCGTGCTCGGCGGAGGCCCGTAAGCCGTCGACGACTTCGACGACCAGGTCCACCACCGCCGCCGCGGTCGCGGGGCCGTCCACGCCCTTCGGCGTGTTCCGCCGCTGTTGTTCCACCGCGACCACGCGCTCCGGCGTGCCCGCCACCAGCGCTGCTTTGGTCTCGGTTCCGCCGACGTCGACGGCCACCACGTGTCTCGTGCGTGCCACGAGGGTCGATACTGCGGCATGCACCGCCCATTGGTCTATACCAAGCCCCGGAATGGGTCCGGTCGCGGAATCATGTGGGTGGTGAACCGGTACGAACGGCTGACGGCACTGCTGGAGCTGCTGGCCTCCCGCGGCCGCCTCGGGACGGACGAGGTCGCGGCCGAGCTCGGCGTCTCCGCGGCGACCATCCGCCGAGATATGGACCACTTGGCCGAACAGCAGCTGCTCAGCCGCACCCACGGCGGTGCGGTCGCCCAAGCGGTGTCCTACGACCTGCCGATGCGCTACCGGAGTTCGCCCGAGGCCGAGGAGAAGCAGCGCATCGGGCGAGCGGCGGCGGCGCTGGCCGCGCCCGGCGCGGTCGTCGGGCTCACCGGCGGCACCACCGCGACGGAGGTCGCGAGAGGACTCGTGACCAGGTCCGACCTCGACGTGACGGTGGTGACGAACGCGCTGAACATCGCGGGCGAACTGGCCGTCCGCCCCCGCGTGAAGCTCGTCGTCACGGGCGGTGTCGCGCGGCCGCAGTCCTACCAGCTCATCGGCCCGCTCGCCGCCAGGATCGCGGACGAGCTGTCGCTGGACCTGGCGTTCCTCGGCGTCGACGGCCTCGACCCGGTGCTGGGCGCGACCGCCCGCCACGAGGGCGAGGCGGAGCTGTGCCGGGTGTTCGCCACGCACGCCGAACGCGTCGTCGTCGTGGCGCACTCGTCCAAGCTCGGCAGGAGGGCGCTCGCGAAGATCATCGGCACCGACCAGGTGGACGTGCTGATCACCGACGCGGCCGCGACCGACCAGGCCGTCGCGCCCTACCTCGAACGCGGTGTCGAGGTTCAGCGCGTCTAGTGGCCCCAACGCCCTAGCGGGCCGCCATGATCTTCTGCAGCGCGTCCAGCGCCCGACTGGCCGTGGACTTCACGGTGCCCTTCGAGATGCCGGTGGCCTCGGCGATCTCCGCCTCGGACATGTCGCCGTAGTAGCGCAGCACGAGCACCTCGCGCTGCCTCGGCGGCAACTGCTGCAACGCCGCGACCACGGCCTGGTGCTCCGCCGTCAGCATGGCCAGGCTCTCGGCCGAACGCGCGTTCACCGCGTGCGGCGGTGTGTAGTCGCGCGCGGTCTTGCGGCGGCGCAGCACGCTGCGCGAACCGTTGACCACCGCGGTGCGCAGGTAACCGAGCGCCGCCTGCGCGTCGCGCAGGTTGCCCCAGTTGCGGTGCAGGCCGGTGAAGGCCTCCTGCACCACGTCCTCGGCTGTCGCGGGCTCGTCGACCAGCAGCAGCGCGAGGCGCACCAGCCGCATCCTGTGCTGGCGGTAGAGGTCCTCCAGCGTCAGGGGACCGGCGGGCGCGGGAGCCGCGCCGCGAACTTCTTCGCCATGCCCGGCGCCACCCGGTCGTCGGTGTCGGCCGTCATGACCAGCGTGGGAGGATAGCGAACGCCCGGACGCACGCTGTGGTACGGGGAGTACTTCAGGAGATACCCGAAC